>DAOUUM010000118.1 GCA_030668165.1 Candidatus Heimdallarchaeota archaeon | reverse complement strand
GCATTCAAACATTGAAACTTTGAAACATTTGAATATTTTTAGATTCAGTTTACCATGCCCCATCTAATTAATAAGGCAATCCAGTATACAATATATATAAATTCGGTTAAAACTGGACTGATCAATAACAGAATTCAAAAAAATAATATATTGGGGGAGACGCTTATTTTCAAGTATCCCTTTCAAAATCCAGGTATTTTTATGATTGATGGATTAGATTTCCTATCATATTAATGAAGAATTAGGTTAATTTATCATAGGAGGGTATAAATACGTAATTTCTTAATTATGTACATGTGGACCTGATTGATCTAAAAAAATTATTTGAACAGGGTAAATTAGATAAGCTTATTGAGAATGTAGATAAAATTGATGATCCATCCCCAGAAATAATGATTTTGAAAGGAAGGACATTGGAAAAAAAGGGAGAATTTGATAATGCTTTAGAGATCGCTGAAAAAATCATTGATACTTCTCATGATTTCAGATATGATGCAATAGTACTGAAATCTAGAATTTTATGGAGAAAAGATTTTTTGGATGAGGCACTGGAGCTAAGTCTAGGGATAGTAGATGATTTATCCGATCGATTGATCGATGATAAGGAATTAAAAGGTCAAAATTTTGATATCATTGGACTTATATATTTTACTAAAGGACAGCTTGATACTTCTCTTGAGTACTATCAAATGAGTTTGCAAATATTTGAAGAGACTGGCAATAAGCAAGATATTGCAGAAGCTTTCAATAATATTGGAATTATGTATTTTTATAAAGGACAGCTTGATACTTCTCTGGAGTACCATCAAAAGAGTTTGCAAATAAGAGAAGAGATTGGAAATAAACAAGATATTTCAAGATCATTCAACAACATTGGAAATATTTATACTACCAAAGGAGAGCTTAATACTGCTCTGGAGTGCCTTCAAAAGAGTTTGCAAATAGTTAAAGAGGTTGGCAATAAACATGATATTCCAATATTATTCAATAATATTGGACTTATTTACTCTCTAAAAGGAGAATGTGATACTGCTCTTGATTACTATCGAAAGAGTTTGCAAATAAGAGAAGAGACTGGAAATAAACAAGATATTGCAATAGCATTCAATAATATTGGACTTATTTACTCTCTAAAAGGAGAGCTTGATACTGCTCTTGAGTACTATCAAAAGAGTTTACAAATAAGAGAACGGATTGGTAATCCATTAGATCTGTCTCTATCATTATTTAACATCATAGAACTCATGTTGATAAAAGATAAGAAACTTGCCAAGCATTACCTTGCTCAACTAAAACAAAGTGCTAAAGAGAATGATAACAAAATAATCTCACAAAAATCACGGCTTGCAGAGGCATTATTCCTCAAATCATCCAATCGTGGAAGATTAATAGCAAAAGCCCAAGATATTTTAGAAATAATTGTCCAAGAGGAAATCGTTATGTTTGCAATTACCAGAGATGCCATGCTAAATCTCTGTGAAATCCTATTGATTGAGTACAAGAATTTTGAGGAGGATGAAATACTTGAAGAGGCTTCTGATTTACTAGATCAACTCTATTCAAAGGCACAGGAACAATCTTCCTTCTCATTATCTATTGAATCATTGATTCTCAAGGCAAGAATAAAGATAATACATGGAGAATTCGATCAGGCAACAAAATTCCTTGAACAGGCACATATATTTGCAGAAGAGAGAGGAATTACTGGATTAATTCCCAAAATAGAGCAAGAACAAAAAAGAATGGCTGATAATATTGATACATGGAAAAATATGCTGGTTAAGACGAGATCTGCAGGGGAGAGAATGGAGCAGATACAAATAGTGGAATATCTTCAACAGGTCAAGAAAATTCATTATTGAATTTGACAAAAAATAACTCAAATGGAAAAACTAGGTCTTAGGTTATTAAACTACAGTTTTGGGGGATGGAGTTTGATATACTCTCTTGCCATATCTAACTGACTGGGTTTATCAATATCAAAAACAATCTCTGGATGTTCACATATAATCACCCTGGACTCAAATCCAAACAGTTTTGTAAGTACTTCTTCCACATCATCAATACTAATTCGTCTTAACAAATACTTGATTAAAAAGAATGGAGATAGTTTGAGAAGAGCTTTGACCAGTAATTTTCGGTTCTCTGATATTTTTTTGATCAATTCATAATTTTCTAATATTGTATCAACATTTATAAAATCAATATCGCCACCACAATAATCATTCTTACCCTTGATATGAATCCAGCTCCTGTGAGAATCCGGGAATTTAGCCTCCATGCTATCCTTGTGCGATGCTGAGTGATAGAATTTTGCATCTGGTTCTCCTATCTGATCCAGAAAATCATGTATTGCAGCTGGTGTGACCGTGGGGATATCTCCGTTCACCATAATCATGTACCTATTATCTTTGAACAGTTCAGGATGATCTTGGGACAATCGAACAAGCTCTGTACCTCCACCAAATGTTTTTTTGAATAATGGTCCCTCTATATGGATGAAACTGATCTTATCATGGTCAAAAGTATCTGGTAGGGTAACCTTATCCTCGGGTAATCCCACAATCAATATATAAGAGGCGACTTCTGCTGCAATGATTGCATCAATGACGTAATTAATCATCGGTTTTCCCTCTATATCTATCAGGGTTTTGTAATCAGTGTCAGCGTATTCCATGAGAGCATCTCTCTCGGGTGGACTACCAGCCATGATCATCAATGGATATTTCTTCCTCATTAAATCATTAGGTATTGAATGCAGTTTAAATATTTATTTTAGACCGATTAGCAAAAAGTACTTATCTACACTTTCTTCGACCTCTACTCTCGGATTCAGTTATTAATTAAAATGGACAATAATCTTCAGATACCATTGTATCACGATGCTGAGATCATCATCTAAACATATATTGTATATAATTATGGTATCACTTGTCCAATATATCCGAAATCTATGGATGATCCTTGATTATTGCTTCCAAGGTGTTTAGTAATTTATCGATCTCTTCCTCATTATTGTATATTCCAATTGCAGCTCTAACAGCTCCTGGCTTCTCAGGATGATTGCCTTTTAGTATTTCATCCCGCATGGCCATCACCTCACTCTTGGGCACTCCCATCAGCCTCAAAACGTAGGGGTGTGCACAGAAGCAGCCATTTCTGGTGGCAATACCTTCCCGATCATTGAGCTCTTTTGATACAGTTTCATGATGAATACCCTTGGCATTAAAAGTGACGACACCAATCCTTTTACTTGATGGAATATCTCCGAGTATTTCCACACCCTCTATTTCATCAAGCCCTTTGAGTAATCTATCCAGCAGCTCTCGTTCATGCTCAGCAATGTGATTAATTCCAATTTCTTTCAAGAAATTGAGAGATGCACCCATGGCGATAGCTCCAGCAATATTGGGTGTTCCATACTGATGTCTGTCAGGACCCTTAACATAGATTGCCTCACTTTGGGTGACATAGCTAACAGTGCCTCCACCAGGTATGTAAGGAGCTGCATTATCCAATTCCTCAGTGTTACCCAGTAAAAATGCTGAGGAAAAGGGTGAATAGAACTTATGACCTGCTGCTGCAAGAAAATCGATATGTTCTGGATGTCCCAATGGTTTCATAGTTAATGGATAATGTGCTATGCGTTGCGCTGCGTCAACTAGAATTTTTGCATCGTGATCATGGGCTAATTTTGCCAGTTCTTTAATTGGTGGCATGTATCCGGTGACATTGGAAGCTGCAGTAACCGCAATCAACTTGATATTTTCTTTATTCATCAATTCACTTGCATTTTCCATATCAAGAGTTCCATCATCAAGAGCTTGTATATGGTGCACATTACCTCTATTTCTAAAGGGTAAATCATTGCTATGATGCTCCAATACTGTGGTAAGGACGTCACCAGGTTTCTCTTCAAATATATGGGATGCCAGATCAAGAGATGATGTGGTATTGTAAGTTAATATTGAATGCATACCACTATTTTCAGGATCTTTGACACCCAGAAAATCAGCAATAATAGTGTGGACCTCCTCAAACATATCAGTTGCCTTGATCGATAGTTCATGCATTCCTCTATGAACATTAGCGTAGGCTGATTGAAGGACATACAAGTATTTATCGATTACTGGTTGGGGGGCATGGGTTGATGCACCATGATCAAAGTAAACCAGATCCTTCTCTCCATTTTTGGTCGGTATCTTGACCTTAGTTATTGGAAAAAGATCTCTGATAGTTTGGGTATCCATTAAGCAATGTTACATAATCCGAAATAAAACAATTTACACCGGTTTGGTTTATATTAGTTAAAATGTGTTAAAATATTGAGTTTAGAAAAATTTTACACAAAATAATATCAATATTATTAGGTCATATGAAGTAATACAATTTTCATCATCCAAATAGTTTTTAATTAAACCACATGGATTTTTGTTAGATGAAAGTTTCCTTTGAGACACTAATATCCTTGGCTATGAACGAACCAAACGAAATATTGTCTCGAGCACAGCAAATTAGAGCAAAACAATATGGGCAGAGAATTAGTATAAGTAAATCGGTATTCCTTCCTATTACAAAGCAATGTCGAAATGATTGCAATTACTGTGGTTTTGTATCTGATTCTGTTGCAACCTGGATGACCCCTGATGATATTAGGGCTACTTTGAGAGCTGGTAAACAAGCAGAAGTTGGGGAAGCACTTTTTACAATGGGAGAAAAACCAGAAGATAAACACGAGAGTGCAAGGGAGTTTCTTCATTCTCAGCAGGTACCAAATATTGTAGAATACACACGTGATGCAAATGAAATTTCTTTAAGTGAATTTCAAATTCTTCCACACTCAAACCCAGGAGTACTTACTGAAGAGGATTTAAAAATATTAAAACCATGGAATGCAAGCATGGGTCTTATGCTAGAAAATAGCTCTTCACGGTTTCAGAATAAAGGGATGCCTCATGAGAATTCCCCTTACAAAAATCCAACAAAACGAAAAACTACAATTGAATTAGCAGGAAAGATGAAAATACCATTCACCAGTGGTATTTTGGTTGGAATAGGAGAGACAAGAGAAGAGAGGATAAAGAGTCTATTGGATCTGGCAGATATGCATTTGAAATATGATCATCTACAAGAAATCATTGTGCAGAATTTTCAGCCTCTGCCAAATACTCCCATGGAAAATCATCAACCATTGGATAAAGAGGAATTTATACTAACGGTAGCACTGGCCAGATTAATCCTCCCTGAAAAAGTTTCCATTCAAGTACCCCCAAATCTAAACCAAGGAAGAATATTGGAAACAATACAAGCAGGAGCAAATGATCTTGGGGGAGTAAGCCCTGTAAGTATTGATTATGTCAATTATACATCTCCATGGCCAAAGATTACTGAACTTGCCGAGAAACTAAACACTAATGGGTATTCTCTAGTTGAAAGATTACCCGTCTACCCGCAGTATATCAAGTGGACTTCACCACAAATAAAAGAAGTATTAGGAGAAAAGAATTATTATGACTACAGATCCATTAGTAACTGATTTACAACTTCCACTAAATATCAGCAAAGTCAATAACGTTGCTCTGCAAAGTATCCTAAATCCAGATGAACTCCAAAAATCGGATCTGATTAAGCTTCTGAGTGCAAGGGGAAAAGAACTTCAAAACCTCATGCTTATCGCTAATCAAATAAGAGAATTGCAGGTCGGCGATGAGGTAAGCTTCGTCGTCAATAGGAACATTAATTTTACGAATGTTTGCACTGGATCATGTAAATTCTGTAATTTCAAGGTAGGACCAAATGCTCTTTCAGGTAAAAAGGATCTATCTTTAGAAGAAATTGAAATGTGTGTTTTGGAAGCAAAAGAATTGGGTGCAACGGAAATCTGCATGCAAGGAGGTTTATCTCCTACACTTTCCTTGGATTATTACATAGATCTGGTAAAAACTGTGAAGAAAGCAGATCCAAAAATCCATATTCATGCCTTTTCACCTGAAGAAATCCATTACATAAGTAATAAATCAGGGCAAACACCAACTGAAGTGATTAGTATACTCAAATCAAATGGATTGGGATCCATGCCAGGCACTGCTGCAGAAATTCTTGTTGACAAGGTACGAAACATAATCGCTCCACATAAACTAAACACCGCAGAATGGACTGATATAATTATAACAGCACATAATCTGGATATTCCAACATCTTCTACTATGATGTATGGACATATAGAGACATCTGCTCATATTGCCCAGCATTTCAGGGTACTCAGGAATATTCAAGAAGAGACCTTAGGATTCACAGAATTTGTACACCTACCATTTATTCATCATAATACACAATTATACAATGAATTGAATGCAAGACCTGGAAGTACTGGTTTTGAGGATATTGCTATGTATAGTACTGCTCGTATTTTCTTGGGAGATATAATTCCTAACTTACAATCTTCATGGGTAAAAGCAGGCCAAAAATTTGCTCAAATTTTACTTAATACCGGCGTTAATGACATGGGCGGAACCTTGATGGAGGAGAGCATCTCCAAATCAGCTGGAGCAAAGTATGGTGAGTATTTAGAAGAGGATAATTTTGTTAGGTTAATCAGGGATGCGGGAAGGGTCCCTGTTCAGAGAGATACTTTGTATAATATAATTAAGAGGTACTGAGTTTTAGATGTTAAGAATTCTAAAGATATAAGAAGTATGATCCACGATGTGAATAAGGAGTGGCATGAGATCTGAGCATTAGAATCCGGGCAAAATATGCATTAGTTGGATCTGATCTTGATTTAATTGAAAATGTTGATGTGCTATTGGATCACAATAATGAGGTGATAGAAATTGAAGAATTATCTCAGAATATTGAAACAAATACTCTAATCATGCCTGGCCTATTCAATTCTCATGTGCATGCTGCGGATATAGGGTTGAGAGGCATTGATGGATATGGTCTAAAGGAATTAGTTGGTCCAAATGGGATCAAACATAGGTATTTGGATACTTTAACGGCAGATCAGCTAAATAATTCAATCCTGAAAGCCTACAATGAAGCGAAAGAATATGGCACCTTGGGTTGGAGTGATTTTAGAGAAGGTGGTATTTCTGGTTTAAAACCTTATCCTGTGAATGGAAGTTACTCACATATACCATTTGCAAGACCTGAAATTGATAAACTTGAATTACTTCCTAAATTTGCTAATATAGGAATACGGGATGTAGCAGCACACACAGAATATGAAATGAAACAATTAACCGAATTTTCTAAAAAATTAGATAGAAAAGTCTTTATCCATATCTCAGAAGATATCAATCTAAGAGATGAATGGAGAAGTAAATTTGGATGTTCGGATCTCATATGGGCATTAGATAACTTGAAAGCAGATGCATATATTCATTTGAGCCATGCAGATGAAGATGAAATTGAGCTTATGGAATCACATGAAGTGGGAGGAATTATATGTTTAAGATCCAATATTTTTACCAAATCAGGTGTTCCTCCACTTAAATCCTTGATCGAATCCAATTTAACCCTTGGAATAGGGACTGATAATGCCATGTTTTCTGAACTATCAATTTGGGAGGAGATGAAAGCTCTATCACGACATGATATCAAAAGTAACAAGTTATTGAAAATGGCGACAATTGATGGTGCTACACTTTGTGGGATCCTGTGGGGATTGGATAAAGGATTGTCTAATTTAATTCAACTCAACATTCCCAAGTATGTTGAGAATGCTAATCTTAAAGATTGGCTGGCTACTGAATGCGATCAGAGAAATATTGAGCAGATCATAATGAATCAATATCAATGAAAAATCCGTGTTCTTTTTTTGTCAGAAGATATTTCTTGTTGTGTTCATTTGCAGGATATGAGTGGTCAATCCGCTCATTAATTATGATACCTAATTTTTGTAGTTCT
>DAOUUM010000195.1 GCA_030668165.1 Candidatus Heimdallarchaeota archaeon | reverse complement strand
TATAATGCAACTGAAATTGAAAATTTGGGAAGGTATTATTTATCAAAAACGAGTAATGAACTCAATGAGTTAGTAGATAAATTACCTGGAAATAGTATTGATGAGGTTAGGGAATTAATCAGATCTAAACATCCAAACTCTTACGAGGAGGTTGTCAAGACCTATCAGGAGTACGCAATCAAGGCTAAACAATTTTTGATTGATAAGAACCTTTTAAGTTTACCAAGTGAAGAATTAGAGGTGATATACACACCCTCTCCCCTGCGTCATCTCTTATCAATTGCAGCTGCCTCACCACCGGGTCAATTTGATGATCCACAAAGAGGATATTTCTGGGTCACTCCTCATGATAGTTCACATATGCTGAAAGAACACTCATTTGCATATTATGCATTGCTTATTAGCCATGAATCCTATCCCGGACATCATTTGCATTTTGTCTGTAAAAATAGTAACAAATCATTGGTGAGATCATCTATTTTTGTCAATCCCTCATCTTATAATGGACTGATGTATCCCTCCAAACTTGCTGATATTACGGAGGGATGGGGACTCTACTCTGAATCCCTGATGCTGGATAATGGATTTGATTCCCAAGATGAACAGTTTAACATGGAAAAACACTTCCTGCAAACCAATGCTCTAAGATGGAGAGCAACCCGGATGATAGTTGATGTGGGGTTACATACTGGTAGGTTCTCTTATGATGAGGCTGTGAATTATTTGAGAGCACAAACAGGATTTGACATCCGTATATGTAAGGCTGAGGTACTAATGTACTCCCAATCCCCTGGATATTTTCTTAGCTATTTGATGGGAAGACATCTAATGATGGAATTACGGGAGGAGTTAGAGGTAATGGATATTAAAAAATTTCATGATAAAATACTATACGCAGGAAATGTACCATTTTGGTTTTTGAGGGAATATATATTTAATCTTTAGAAATTTTAATCCTTCCAGTTACTATTATCATTATTTATTCTTTTGAGAAATTAAGTAATTCAAAGAGGTAATCTTGAAAATTATTTTGTTAACCTTTATTAGTTATGATTATCCTATGTTAATAATTAACATGAAAAGAACAGTAATTAGTATTTTATTATTGGGGATACTGATGAGTCAAATTTCTTTATCCTCCGCAGTCGTTCCCTGGGAAGTCGGACAGAAATTTACCTATGAGCAATCTTATGAAGGTACCTCAACAGTAGAGGAGAATATAGCAGATGGATTGGTCTCCACATCATCGATAATTGTAGAATCTACGGAAGATTATGAAATAACTATCATTGATAAAACCAATCTTGAGATTACATTGGATAATTTGGCCTTAGATGGATCAGTAGATAATATCACTGTGAGTTACAACTCAACAACATTTGGATTGGAACTGGGGTATTTTTCAGCCACCTATCTTCAATTTGAGAATAATGATTCATTTTATCTGAGATCGTTTTATTATCCAAACTGGGTTCCAACACTGATAGATCCTGATTTCAAGGATATAAATGATAATTTCAAAGAAGGATTGAATTCCTCAAAACTAATTGATATCCGTTATGGGCATGATCTAAGCCTCTATGAGTTCACACTGGGCAATCTTTTCAATAATATGACCTCATGGTCCATCAATGAGGGAACATCATTTACTGATGCTAAAACTGCAATTACAGATGAAACTAGAGAATATACTATGGAATTTGATTTATCAGGTTTGCTAACATTTTCCTATACCGAGGTGATTAATGCTGAGGTGGTAACTATCTATCAGACCTATGATGTTGCCACAATCTCATTGAACTGGGAATATGATTCTGATGGTATTCTAAAATCATACAGTGAGCGTGAGGTTTATTCCTATGTGAGAAATGATGCCACTATCACCAATGAGTATGAAAGTACAACCAAACAGCCAGGATTCAGCTTGGATGATAATGCACTACCAGGTTTCGAGCTATACTTGAGTATTCTTGGGCTTATTGCAATTCCAATTATCTACAAAGGTAAAAGATCAAATTAATTTCAGTCAATTATATTCCAATTAATCAGTTTTAAATCATCTTTATCATCCAATTTGTCCTGCCTGATTACACATTCAATCAATTGAAATTCATTATTTCCTTTAATATATCGCTCTAGTATCGTTTTATCAGAAGGGATAAGTTC
The DNA here is from genome assembly GCA_030668165.1 of Candidatus Heimdallarchaeota archaeon. GTDB lineage: Archaea > Asgardarchaeota > Heimdallarchaeia > Heimdallarchaeales > Kariarchaeaceae > JAJRQD01. Next base: position 3,892 of record DAOUUM010000195.1, on the reverse strand, counting down.
TGGTATTTTCTCAAAACTAAACCACTGTTGTATTCCCTCATCACCTTGATTGATTGTTTGGAATCCAAGATCCTGATATGACAGATGCAACTCTACAATCCAGTAGGTTAGCACAAAATGAGAATCAAAATGATTAACTGTGGATATCTTCTTCTCTCCAGAATCAATATATTTCTCAAATTCTAATTGTTCCTCAACAGTTTCATTTACTATTGAAATAATTCTCCCTCTGTGTTCTGTGGTATTGAGATCAATTTTTGTCTCCTCAAATATTTCACGTTGCATTGCCTCAATTAATGTCTCTCCAAATTCTTGTTTTCCACCCGGAAATGCCCACCAGTTCTTATATGGATCCTTGACACGTTTTATTAGCAATACATTTTGATTCTTATCTACAATTAATGCTGTTGCAATATTAAGTATTTTCTGAGACACATTTTCTAATTTAGAACACTGTATATTATTATTTCTTATATTGACTGACTAATTACTTATTTTCTTTCTGATCAATATTGTAGCTAGATATTAATTCTCTGGTCTGAATCAAGGGAATACATTGTTTGATTATCTCATCAGGATCATTTCCCTTGGCATTTTCTTCGATATATCCCCTGTAATATTCAGCATACTGAGAACCAAATTCCTCATCAAATATTCGTAATAAATATCTCATTGATCTTTTAAGTATCTGTGCAGGTCTTTCTGTCTGAATAATTGCCAGAACATCACCAATTCTCTCAAACAAGATATAATGCCTTCCAGTTCCGTTAGGTTCCATATAGGCAAATTTTTTGATCTGAAGATCTGTCACATCCTCCATACCAAGTATATCACCAATGATATTACCCATGGAGGTCAATGCAGGTGCTATCAGGAATTCGCGTGTTTCCATATCTTCAAGCAGTTCGACTGCATATAGTAGCTCGCCCTTGGTGCTAACAATCTGCAAGAAACCGATCTTGCTTGGTGCCAAATATACGAAATTAGGGTTCTTAAGATAAAATATTGCAAGTAAGAGAAATGATGGAATGGAAGATACAAAGGCATCTACATCACCAATAAAAATGAAATTCTCCATAACCTCAATAATTGCTGATCCAAGATAAACTGCCAAGGCAATCAATATGTAAACCAAAAATCGTTTGAGAGTGGGATCCTCAGATATTTTGTATTGAAGTACATACACGTATGTTAGCAGGGCAATCACAAAAACCTGAATTAGATCAAAGAATAGAGAATCAAGAGATACATGCTGGGCAAATGGAAGAAATGTATCCGTAAACAAAATCACTCCAGTGGCAACGTGATATAATGAGAGCCCAATATACATAGAATATAGAAATGTGATTGTGATCAATCTTTTGTTATCTATTGAGTCATTTAGAAAGGATTCAGCCATTAGATAAAGGAGTAGCATCACAGAAATATGAATGAATCTTACTGGATTAACGATTAGTGAATGCTGATCAGATGCATATGTAAAAATCGCCCAGCTATCCACATAATACAATTTGAGAATTTGCATTACTCCCAGCAACATTACACCTGAAAATATTCCAACTAACCAGTCTAATGCATTTGCTTTTGATTGTCTTCGTTTTACTATGAATAGAATTGCCAAGATGCCAGTTAATACAGTAACAGCCACAGCAGGTATTAGATCGGATAATGCTACGTTCATTTTCATTATAGGGTTAATAAACATATAATATAAAATATTGTAATCTCATTCGGCTATACGTAGGAACTATTTTCATTAATTGCTAGGTTTTATTGTTTATTGTTTATTTTTTCTTTCTGATTATCACAAGAGCTGCCAGAGTAATAATCCCCAAATAAATTGAGGGAGCGGGTAGATCAAGGGATGGACCATCCTCGCCATCATCAGTCTGATCATCATAATAATCAGGATTTTTGGTATCAGTGTATTCACCATCGGGCTTGAAATCATTTGAATCAAAGAATATATCATCATCAAGGCCAATTAGTTCAAAATCAAAAGTATCTGAGTAGGCATGACCATTCAGATAGTACCATGCATCACCCGAGGTATATGTATTATACAGCTCAGATCCAGAAATTCCAAATTCAACTGTGTAGGTACCAATTTCATAATAATCATGGTAACCTGAATCAAACCGATAGCTATCCATCACGTTCAAACTGAACCATGTATCTACTTGTGCAGCCTGATCAACTACCAATATGATACTTGTATAGAGATAATCAAAGGGGGCCTCGTGTGTAGTCTCATTATAATTTCTTCCCTCAATCACCAAACTATCCAGATCAAAATATACAGGGGCCAGATCAAATTCATCAGTGGATACTCCCAAAGAGATATCTTCCAAGGATAGATAATAACTTAATTGATCATCATAATACGTTATTTCTCCCCCGAATTGAATGAATAGATTATCTAAATCATCAATTTGACCCAAGTATACAGAATCAAAGTTAAGAGTCAAGAGTTGCAGACCTGAGGAGATTTCCTGATCATCATAACTATGGACAAGATAATCCCGGTATCCCTCATTATCCTCGTGATATATATTAATCCAGAGATTTAATCTGAATTCAATCTGAGTCATTATTCCGAAGGAGATGTCAATTTGATCAAACAATCCATTTGAATCACTATCCACATATTCGACATCGATACTGCTTGTAATCTGATAAACAGGTGGGGCAAATTCATATCCATTAACATTTGAATAAAATTCAATATGATTGTAATACAACTGATCCCAATATCCCTCATTATCAACTTCATATAATTCATAGTCAATATCAAATCTTAGGTCAACCGAATCACTCATATTAAATAGATCCCCAGGTGCAAAATATAGAGAGATAATATTGGTTCCAGTTGTCACAGTATTATCCCAGTAATAGTTGGCAAAATCATCATACCAGTTATCATTATACCATGAGGTAGAACTGACACTACCCCACAGGTTGATAATGGCATCCATACTTGAAGTGAAATCAAATTCTACAACAATTGCATCATACAATCCATCTGTCCCTGTTGATTGAGTATCATAATCATAAATATCTTCAAAATAAATACTGTATGAGTTAAGTACTAGGGGGGGTAGTTCAAAATTGAGATAATTGAAGTAGTAGTACTGACTATCCGTATAAAACCAATCGCTGTCACTGCCATCGGCAGCTGCAATAAATGATACCACTTCAATCTTAATATCTCCTGTGAAGTTCAAATCATACAGATTCGAACCCTTGATTTCAACACTTATTTCCTGTGTACCCATCACATCTATATCGAAGTGATTTGAGTAATCAAAGAGCCAATTATAGGTATCATTGATGTAGAAATTTACGTAAATATCAAGATTAATATTTTCCTGTACATCAAATTCTGCACCTACAAACAAAACATCGATCAAATCATCTGCATCATTATCTTTTTCAAGGATAATGACTTCAGTACCCATGGTAGAGCCCAATGCGTCAACGGACATAGCTGGACCATGACCAATATTTAGTATTAATAAAATAGTAAACAGTGTAATTTTCTTATTCATTATCTAGAATTAATTCCCTATAATTATATAAATATTGCTATTTCAAGTAGGGATTTAATATATTAAGCATGAATCAATCTGAATATATCTAGTTTTAATTGATATGAAATTAATATTTGGTAATTATTATTTTCTTATTTTTATCTTTTCTTTCTAATGATTACAAATGCAGCAAGACCCAATAGACTCAGATAAACTGAAGGTGCAGGAAGCGGAAGATCTAGTGTTGGACCAGAATCTGCTGTTCCATTATCAGTTTGATTGGTATCTGAAATATCATCTGTGGTGGTTGTAGTGGTTCCCTCAGGGTCACTTATTTCTTCTGTGTTGGCATCATCACCAGG
>DAOUUM010000192.1 GCA_030668165.1 Candidatus Heimdallarchaeota archaeon | reverse complement strand
TGACATAACCTGATTTCTCGAGCCTATATAGCACAGCATAGCTTGTGACAGTTGCAGGAGTGAATGAAAAACGTTCCTTGATCTCATCACGAAGCTCATAGGCATACTTACTCTTCTCTGTGAGAAGTTTTAAAATCCACACCCAGAGGTTCTGAGTTCTTAATTTCCTCCATAATCGTTCTACGGGTTTGAAGCTAGTTCCCTCATCGTCTGAATCTTTTTTCTTGGCCACATATTAGTGGACTTATATAATAATATAATACTTGTGGTCTTGATTTCTATTATTAAGATAAAAGAGAGTTTTTTAATAACTATAATTTAATTATATATCCTAATTATTGATTATTTTTAATTTACAACGGATAACATGGACATTATACAATCAATCGATGATTCCAAAAACCGTGTAGATCATCCGAGAGAGGCACCATCAATTTTTAAGTAAACATTCGATGTTAATCAAGAATTGTCATGGAAATAGAGTTGATTGAAGGTGATATTGAATTCAGAGATCATCTAATTGAGTTTAAATACCAGAAATATGGAACTGGTGCCCCCCTGGTGCTTCTACCAGGAACTATTGGAGATGAACAATTATTTACAAAAATTCAGTTACAAGTGGGGGAAGAATTCACCACCTATGCATTTGATCATCCAATCACCTCTAAAATTAGCGATATTGTTGAGATATTCAAAATTATTTTTGATCAGGAAATAAATACAAAATTCCATATTATTGGGACTTCGGTTGGGGGCTGGATAGCTCAACATTTAACCCAGAGATATCCAGAAATGATTAGATCCTTAATTATTGCCAACTCATTTAATGATAACTTAATTCTCCGCCTGAACAATAATTTTTCATACAAAATTTCCAGATTCCTCCCCTGGTTCTTCATCAAAAACACTATCACTTCTCATACAAAATCAAGTATTTTTATGTTTGACAATGCTCAGGAGAATTTTGATTATCTATCACATAACATTAAAAATCTTGGTAAATCAAGATTGAGAACCAGATTGGGCTGGTCCCTCGAAAAAACTGAACTTCCAGAGATTCAAGCAAATATCCCAATTGGTATTTTTTACACCTCAGATGATCCTATTGTCAAATATGAGTTAACAGAGATATTGATCAAAAACTATCCGGATGCAAGGATTACCAAATTTATAACTGGAGGTCATTTTCCTTACCTGGTGGATCCCAAACTATATGCTAGACGGATCCAAGAATTTCTATCCTCAATTTGATTCTTTCACAGCAACAACAATTATATTGTGAGTGAATATTAATAGTTTATGAAGTATAGAAGACTCGGAAAATACGGTATGAGAGTATCTGAAGTTAGTTTGGGTGCATGGCTCACCTTTGGAGGATCCGTTGAGAATACCACCGCAACTGAGACCATTCACAAAGCGCTTGAACTAAATGTCAATTTCATTGATGTGGCTGATGTTTATGCCAGAGGTAATGCAGAGACTGTGGTGGGAAGGGCACTTGAGGGAGATAGCTATGCAAGAAAAGATCTGATTGTATCAAGCAAGGTATTCTGGCCCATGTCTGATGATCCAAATGATTTGGGACTGTCAAGAAAACATATCTATGATTCAATTGATAATTCTTTGAAGAGATTGCAACTGGAATATCTTGACATCTATTTTGCCCACAGATTTGATTATTACACACCAATCGAGGAGACTGTGGCTGCCATGGATGATCTCATCAGAGATGGAAAAATTAGATATTGGGGAACCTCGGTTTGGACCGCTGCACAGTTGGAAAGAGCTGTTGGTGTTGCAAAGGAGATGGGAGCCCATCCACCCGCTGTTGAACAACCCAGATATCATATGTTGGATAGATACATAGAACTTGAGGTAATGAAGACCACCAAATATCATGGGATGGGTATTGTTCCCTGGTCTCCACTGGGAGGAGGTTTGCTAACCGGTAAATACAATGATGGTATTCCAGAGGGATCAAGAGCTGATGTCTCAGAATGGATGAAGAAGGCATTGATCGAGGAAAACCTAGATAAGGTTAAAAAATTAGGAGTTATTGCCAAGGAAAATGATATGAGCATGTCCAATCTTGCACTTGCATGGATATTGAGAAGACCTGAGATCACCTCGGTTATCACCGGTGCAACCAGGGTATCTCATGTTGAGGATAATGTTAGGGCAACGGAGATCAGATTATCCAATGATCTACTTGTTCAGATTGATGAAATACTGGATAATGAACCTCAGTGGCCAACTGCATACACACCAGCTCTGCCTGACAGGGAATGAATCGGATTAGATTCATCGTGAAACCTAATCAAATTATTCAGCGACAAGAGTTACCCCCTACAATTAATTTTTATAATAAACGATTAATTCCTCAATAATGTTACCTCTTCGGAAATATGTTGATGTGCTTAAACAGTACATAATTCCTTACAAGAATTTACTTATAATTCTGTCTGGATTGATCATATTTGAGATACTGATAATCATTATCAATCCCCAGATTATAGCATTCTATATAGATGAGGTGACTGTAGGAACAACTTTCGAACGCCTTGCTCAGGCAGCCATGTTATTTATCGGCCTTGCTGTTATTCAGCAAGTACTCACCGTGATTAACGTTTATGTATCTCAATCCCTTGCCTGGAATTCCACAAACCATCTGAGAATGGATCTTTATTCACATACGCTTAACCTGGATATGACATTTCAGAACGAATACAAGCCGGGAGAAATGATAGAGAGAATTGATGGCGATGTAATACAGCTTGCCAATTTTTTCAGTGCTATGAGTGTTCAGCTGGTCTCAAATGCTTTATTGATGATTGGAATTCTGATTGCCATCTTTCTGAAAGATTTCATGATTGGCCTGGTTTTTACAGGCTATGTGATTATCAGTTTACTTTTGATGTATTTTGTTAGAGATTGGGCTATTCCATACTGGAAAAAGGCAAGAGAAACCAGTCAGGAAGTTCTAGGTTTCATAGAGGAGAGAATTTCTGGTACCGAGGATATTGTGGCCAATGGAGGTGTTGAGTTCACCATGTCCAAATTCTATGAGAACTCAACCAAGGAATATAATGCATTTACCAAGGCAGTTCTACTATCCAGGATCATCACAGTTGCTATATTTTTTATCCAGGGATTTGGAATCACACTTGTATTTGTTCTTGGAATTCCGGCCTACACTTCAGGTAAATTTACTCTAGGAGAGTTATTTTTACTTAATTCATATATCGGCCTCCTATTTGGGCCGATTTTTACCATAATGAGGCAGATACAGGACTTGCAACAGGCGGATGCCTCCTTGGATAGGATATCTGAACTGTTTGCCATAGAATCAAAATTGAGCGATGATGGTGATAAAATAATTGAGGATGAGATTGAGCATATGGGGATGGAATTCAAGGACGTATCCTTCTCGTATGTGGAAAATGAATTGGTGTTGAACGATATCAGTTTTAATTTGCAACCGGGTTCAAGTCTTGGCCTGATAGGAAGAACTGGAAGTGGTAAATCAACTATCTCACGACTCATCTTCAGATTATATGATATTGATGAGGGGAATATAAAATTCTATAATAATGGAACCTCACTTGATATAACAGATATTCCACTCAAAAATCTGAGACAGAATATTGCCATGGTTACTCAGAGTGTTGAGCTATTTGAGGCCACTCTCAGAGATAATCTGACATTTTTTGATGATAGTGTGGAGGATGAGATACTGCTCGATATACTTGAGAATATGGGTTTAACAAACTGGTACAACAATCTTGAGAAGGGATTGGATACCATCATCATGGATGGATCCATGTCAGCTGGTGAGGCTCAACTACTTGCGTTCTCAAGAATATTTCTCAGAGATCCAAAACTGGTGATACTTGATGAGGCCTCTAGCAGGTTAGATCCGGCTACAGAGGGACTTATTGAAAAAGCAGTTGAGAAATTACTTGAGAATAGAACCGCAATCCTGATTGCACATCGACTAGAAACTCTATCTAAACTGGAAAACATTATGATACTTGATTCAGGTAAGATAAAGGAATTTGGAAATCAGCAACAATTACTAAATGATCCCGCATCAGAGTATTCAAAGCTTATAGAACTGGGAATTGAGGAGGAACTGGTATGATCAGGCATATATATAATCTGATCAGGTTCAGATTCAAGTTATTTTTCGGAGCATGGATATCTGCGGTTTTGTTTTTCTTGGTCCCACTAGTCACTGCTCTGGTCATAAGAGAGATTTTTCTCAATGTTGAGGGTGCAATAACCAATGTGGATGTGGATATCTGGACTCTGGTCTGGATCATACCCTTTGTCCATCTACTGATGGCTGCAACTGATATATTATATGCATTTTTCATCTGGACCTTTAATCTAGCTGGTAGAATATTACTCAGAAAAAATATAATGTCGGGTATATTCAAACAACCAGGTGCTGATGCTCTGCAGATATCCTCTGGGAGAACAATTGCCAGATTTAGAGGTGATACCCAGGAAATTAGCTGGTTCACAGCTCTGATTTCTGATATATCAGCTTTTGCAATTTTCGCAGTCATAGCTTTCCTCCTCATGTTTTCAATCAATTCCAGGATTACCCTCATTGTATTTGCACCCTTTATCATAATCGTTGTGATTATTAATTTTTCAAGAAGGCGATTAACCTCATACAGAGAGGCAACAAGGAAAGCTGCTGGAAGAATCACCGGGATGATAGGTGAGACCTTCAATGCGATTCAGGCAATAAAAGTAGGTGCACACGAAGATACTGTGGTCAAAAAATTCGTGAGTCTGAGTGAGAAACGCAAGAATATGGCTGTGAGAGATGAATCGTTTGCCGTGGCCATTCGATCATTTGGACGCTTGATCATATCCATATCCACCGGTATCCTGTTATTATTAATAGGAAATCTGATGCAAACCGGCGAGTTCTCAGTTGGTGATTTCACTCTATTCACATTTTTACTTGGTTGGTTGTCATCCTTCATAAATTACCTGGGTAACTATATTGCCTGGCAACAGAGAGCCAAGGTATCTGTGGGAAGAATGGAAGAGGTTATGCAGGGAAAAAGAGAGGATAAGGATAAATCTGAGTTAACCATGCCATCAGAGATATACATAAACAAAGAACATCCGGCTATAGCTGCCCTTGAGGAGGTTAAAAGTCTGCAGAGGCTTGAAATCAAAAATCTCAATTATGTTTTCCAAAAAAATGAAAATGGGATCTCAGATATCTCATTTAGTATCGACAAGGGAACCCTAACTGTTGTGACAGGAAGAGTTGGATCAGGTAAAACTACCCTGTTAAGAACATTACTAGGACTTCTACCAAAATCCGATGGCGATATTATCTGGAATGGAGAACTGGTGGATGACCCAAGAACATTCTTTGTACCCCCCATCAGTTCTTATACCAGCCAGGTCCCCATCCTGTTCTCAGAATCAATATCGGATAATATATTGATGGGACTTCCTATTGAATCGGTGGATGTGAACAATGCAGTGAGATTGGCAGTTGTGGAGGATGATATTGAATTATTTGAGGATCGATTGGAGACTCAAATTGGTCCCAAGGGTATCAAGATTAGTGGAGGTCAGAAGCATCGGGTTGCCGCAGCCAGAATGTTTGTAAGAAAACCTCAATTGGTTGTTTTTGATGATTTATCCAGTGCCCTCGACAAGAAAACCGAGAATGAGTTGTGGAAGAGAATATTTGCAGATGCTGAAAATACCCTTCTAATTACCTCACACAGGAAGGCTGCACTCAAGCAGGCTGATCAAATTATCGTTCTCAAAGATGGTAAAATTGATGCTATTGGTAAACTGGATGATCTCCTGATTAAATCCGAGGAGATGAGAGAACTCTGGATGGAGAATTACCAGGAACCAGCACAACCAATCCAGAGAAGTGAGCTCAGTGTTACACCTCTATCATACGATAAGATCAATAAATGGTCCCAATTACACATGATTGGAAATCCCATATATAATGAACAATTAGAATCCATCCTGGATTTGAATATACAGAACAAGCATCTTATTACCCAGGTGGGATCTTCTCTGGTGGGAACAGCTCTCAAAGATAAGATCATATCTGAAGACGAGAAATCCATGATACTGGA
>DAOUUM010000419.1 GCA_030668165.1 Candidatus Heimdallarchaeota archaeon | reverse complement strand
GGATCGTCTTCATATGTGAATCACCACAAGCCTCTCTGTATGCCGAAACCTCTCGATATAGTTCTTCCCAGTTTCCGGTAAGAACATAAGACCTTGATATCACAATATCAATCTCTTTAGCACCTGCGGCGACTGATCTCTTGATCTCTTCTATTTTTATCTCGAAAGGGGATTGACCAGCTGGGAATCCAGTTGATACAGCTGCAACAGGGATGTTGCTACCACTGAGATATTCCACTGCATGTGGTACCATTGAGTGGTACACACAAACTGCGGCTGTGGTAATATTCTTGTCAATCATGTCAAATCCCTTTAGAATATCTTTTCGAATGGGATGAGCTGCTTTGGCACATATCCTTGCGACTCTACCTGGTGTATCGTCACCGGCAAGGGTGGTAAGATCAATGAGGCTGACAGCTTTCATCAACCAAGCGACTTGCCAATTTTTCTTGATAGCCCTTCTCTTTAGTAATGAGGATGCCCTACGCTCAATAGCACTGGTATTTGCTTGTATACCTTCGATCCACTCGAGTTCAAGAGGCATACCCGGATTTCTCTCCAAGGGATCCAGTATGTTCGTTTGTTCTTGTTTTTGTTTCTTGGATGACATTAACTAGGCTCCGTCAAGACAATTCTTAACATTAAAATAATTATATCTTGCAAAGTCAATTTAATGTCAATTGTTTTTATAAAATTCTATAGAAATACATTATTTTGGTTGAATATTCGCGATAATATTTCCCTTAGAATTCTTCCATAAATAATTATTTAAGGAATTTAATTAAATATGTAGATTAACAAGTCCGATAATATGGAACTACCAATTATTGTTTGGATATTACTATTTTTGGTTAGTTTTGCATTGATCTATTATTTTGCTGATTATCTCATAGATCTGATAGAAGATCTTAGTGAGGGATATTCCATCTCTCCAATAATATTGGGGGTTTTTATCCTAGGTATTGATCTTGAGGAGAGTATAGTATCACTTTTTGCGGCCAAAGAATCACTCCCCTACCTTTCAATTGGTAATTTGATTGGTAACTCCATATTTGCCATTGTGATTGCTTTTGCTATTCCTCCTCTGTTATATAAAATCAATATTCTTAATCAATTACCTAAATTTTACTATTTAAGCCTATTATTGGCAGTTAGTTCGATATTACTCTCCACAATTTTCCCTAATTATCTCTGGTTTTTTGCTCTATTGAATCTACTTGTTTTCATTTATTATGTAGTTAGAAGTATTAATATTCAGCGAAAATACGAAGTTAGTGAAAATAAAGATGAATGTGATGATGATGATACAGGTGTTAAATTAATTGTTAAAGTGATAATTGCGATTTTAATTGTATTTTTTGCTGGGCAATTATTAGTTACATCTGCTGAGCAGTTATTGATAATGAGTAATCTGAGTGAAACATTCTTCGGATTGGTAATAACTGCCCTGATCACCAATGTGGAGGAGTTTTGGCTCATGGTTAAATCTATACAGAAGGGCAAAATTGAGATTGGTATCAGTGCACAGATCGGTAAGTTATTGTGGAACACTACCTTAATTTTTGGGATCTCAGGAATAATCATTTCAGGTTATGTGATCTCTTCCATAATGGTAATCAGTTCTGTATTTCTCGTAGTGATTTCTGCAATATTGATATTTAATCTTCTTAGAAATGACTTCTCAAAGAGAAATTCCATGATTTATCTGTTTATTATGATCATTTATTTTATTATGAATATAATTTATATTTAGGAAATCATCCAAGGATAGGTACTTCTCACCATTTCAAAAACCACTGAAGGTGGAAACACTCCCTCTTCTGTGATCAATGCATCTATCAGATCTCTTGATACAGATTCAAATGCTGGATTAAGAACTTTCAATCCCTTGGGAGCATTTTCCCAATCTCTAAGCAACTCATCATCATCACGCATCTCAACTATTGTTCTACTACCGAACACAGTGTCAGAATCAAATTTTAAGAGTGGTCCAGCCACATATAATGGGATATCAGATTCTCTGGCTGCCAGTGCTAATAATCTGGAACCGATTTTGTTAAGTATTGTTCCTTGAGATGTGACTGCGTCCAATCCTATAACTATCATATCGATGGACTCTCTTTTTGCTATCCATCTCATTGCACTATCTACTACCTGGGTTGTGGGAATGCCTGCCTCAACTAGTTCTCTGGCAGTCTTTCTTCCCTGGTATCTGGGGCGTGTTTCAGTGCAGATTGCGTTGATATTTTTACCAAGTTCATGTGCACGTACAAAAATGGCTGAGGTTATTGAAGAATGACAATGAGTCATCACGGTGTAATCCTCCTGAATTAAATGAGCTCCAGTCTCTATTATCTTGTTTTTGGTGGTTTTAAGCAGATCCAGGTAATAATTCGAAGCTTCAACAGCTTTAACTTTCTTCATATCGACTTCTTCGCTATCCAAATGTTCTATATCGAATACAATCTTCTTCAGCCCATTTCTCATGGCAGGTTCTGTTGGTCTTGTATCAAGTAGAATTGTCTGGGCGGTGTTAATTTTGTCCGAAAAATCATTTAAGGATAATGTTGATGGTAATCTATCAATATATCCAGCAAAGGCCTTGATCCCCTCAACTGCAACTGCAGTGGCTCCCTGAATTTTAAGTGAGATGATATCTTCTGCAACAGCTTTTAATTGTTCCATAGTTAGGGTTTTGAATTATTTATTTAAATTATGAGAAACTCCTTCCCGCTTCCGTACAATATTTCAATATTAAATAAGCCCATTTGAATATTTCAACATATTTTTCATGACTAAAATTGCTGAGGAATAAATCCCATCCAGTTCTATAATAATTTTGGAGTGTATCGGCTATCTGATCATACCCAGAATCAACTAGTTTATCATATATCTTTGACCTGTTCCAGGTCCAGACCTCATGGGGGTCATAAATTTGGGATAGTAATCTTACCGGAGTCGGAGAAATTTTCCATACCATTCTTCTTAGAAAAATGTAATACTCCTGCTCATATCGATCAACAAAAGAATGACTCAGATTATCAAGAGTCTCCTGCATAAGCATTAAATTTTCCAGATCGTATCTTCTAATAGTTTCCTTGCTTGGTTGTGGTTTTGGTGTGTGGTTACCAATAAACACCTCGATTAATTCTGGATCAGAGGGTACAAATCGAGGTAATT
>DAOUUM010000543.1 GCA_030668165.1 Candidatus Heimdallarchaeota archaeon | reverse complement strand
GTCTTGTCCCTACACTGCTGCTGTTGTAGCTCTCATCATGGGAAATAATCCTGGAATTACACCCCTTCAAGTAGAATCTGTTCTATACGGGATGGCACTTGACATTGGTTACCCACTCTGGACTCAAGGTGCAGGTTTACTACAGGCCTAAGTACCCCAAAGAACACTCTAAAATAATAAATTAAATCTAATAATAGTTTACTAATACAATTTCAATAAATCAATTATTTTTTTATTATCGTATGTGCAAAAACGATTACCACTGTATTTTTAGATCTGTCAAATTAAGTATAATTTAATTATTAACCTACAAATCACCTTACAGCCCGATTAACAAACATTACCTTGAATTGCACATATTTTAAAACCAACTTCATTTTTTTGAAATATGTGCAATATGTTTTTAAAGCTCTGAAATTACGGACAAATTATGGTACGAATTCGTACCGATAAAACAAAGAAACGTGATTGAAATGAATAAAAAACTATCAAGCTTTTTAATAATCTCAGTACTGTTCTTGAGTTTACTGCCAATCATGACTGCAGCCACTTTCTCATTCGATATAATGAAAGGTGGTAGACCAGTCCCTGTAACGGATCCTGAACCTCAGGTCCTGGATTGGGGTTATGAAAGAATTGGTGCAGAAGCAGCACGAGCTGCCGCAACCGGAATGGTCCAGGTAGCAGTTTTGGACACTGGTGTCGATACAGACCATCCAGACCTAGCAGGTGTAGTCACATGGTGCGTTGACGTAATAGACAATGTATCATGCGAAGACGATGACGGACACGGCACACACACGACCGGAACTATTGCCGCATTAGACAATGAGATCGGAATCGTTGGTGCCGCAGCTGGCCATGTAGAAATGTACATGCTCAAAGTACTTGGTCGTCGAGGAGGCGATTGGTATGATCTTGGAACAGCCATTAGAATGGCTGCTGATGGACCAGATGGAGTAGAAGGTAATGAAGATGATGCTGAGGTAATCTCAATGTCACTTGGTGGAGATATTTCCTCTGCCCCAGATCTTATTGCCATGCTCCAAGATGCAATCGATTATGCGTGGAACGCCGGAACTGTTATTGTAGCCTCTGCTGGTAATGAGGGCGATGGTGATTCCACTACCATTGAACCTGCTTATCCAGCAATGAATGACCATGTGATCGCAGTTGGTGCCACCGGAATTTATTCTGATGGTTCCTTTGTCACTGAATGGACTGGTGCCGAGGAAGATGTATTTGTATCCTTCTCAAATTCTGGACCATATGTTGATATTGCTGCTCCTGGTGTATACATCAATTCCCTCGCCCCTGGGGGAGGAACTGCTGTTATGTCAGGTACTTCCATGTCTTGCCCCTATGTTGCCGCTTTTGTTGCATTAATCATGGGAAATAATCCTGGAATCACCCCACTCGAGGTAGAATCTATCCTTTACGGAAACGCATTGGACATTGGTTACCCACTCTGGACAATGGGTGCAGGATTACTCCAGTAAAGCTTAAGAACTCTAAAATAATAAATAATCAAAATTAATTACTAATCAATTTAACTTAGAAAAATTCAAATGATCATTAGATAATTTCACAGAGATCAAAGATAGGTTTGTGATTATATTTCGTTAAAAGATGATAGAAAAATCCCTTTTTGTAAATAATATTATAAAAGAGACATTCATAAGTTTATTAAGATGACTGAGGCTGTTATTGATCCACTAACTCAAATTATTGATCGGATCAAAAAAGCAATTGATCCAGAAAAAATCATACTATTTGGATCACGTGCTAGTAATAGTTACAGTGAGGAAAGTGATTATGATATCTTCGTAATCCTTGATGGGGATTATAATAAGAGAATGATTAAAGCTCTATCTAAATGTTCAGCTTTAATTGAAAGATATAAACAATCACAAGAAATCCCAAAGATTACAGAAATTAAAACAAGGTATATGAAAAATGGAATATGATGAAGATATGGTTAAGAAAATCCTTGATAGGCATCAGGGTGAAGAGAAGGAAACTATGAGAAAGTTGATTACACAAGTATCAAGGTCTATAATGATTCCTGCAGAAGATATTATGAAGATAGTCTTCAATACT
>DAOUUM010000392.1 GCA_030668165.1 Candidatus Heimdallarchaeota archaeon | reverse complement strand
GGATGTATGCAAGAGTTTCGATTAAGGAGACAATCAGTGAAATCGTTATGCTGAATAGTGTAATTATCACCAGTTGAGATATGATGAAGTAGTTTATATGCCGGTTCCGCCAGCCTATGCCCTGTAATATTGCAAAATCTTTCTCCTTGTGTGTATAACTTGAAAAAATGAAAAGGAACAGAGTCATGTTAAGAACAATGAAAACCATTACAAACTCCAAAATTGATAATCCAACCAAAAGATCCCCTAATTCAAAAAATTCCTCTTTAAATTCCTCCTTGGTCCTGATATCAAGACTGTAGGAATCATCGAATTGTTTGTAGACCTCACCTATTGCTGCGTTTGCCTCATCAATTGAAAGGATACTTTCATCTACATCGACATAGAGATGTGTTGAATTCGCCAATTCTGGTGCAATCGCGATGGATTGACCTGGCAAAGGCTCTGCAAAAAATCGTCTGTCAAATATTAAAAAGGGTATATCTTCACTGGGTCTACCAACCATATCATCCAGACCTGGTAATCTGATAGCAATATCCAATATTGAAATATCATAATTTATAGTTCCCTGACGGAAGGGAATGGTTTCATTCTGTTTGAAGGTTGCTGGTCCCACGGAGATGTCATCATAACCATCTGCAAAGGGAAAACCTAGGCTGAAAGAAATAATCATTCCAAGACCCCCTTCTAGTTCAGACAACCTTGTTAAAGATTCTTGGGGTGTATTGTAATAAAAGAAATCCTCTCTGAAATATGCAATTTCTAAAAATTCAGCAGGATCTAGTATGATTGCTAGACTAATCTGATTTCCAAATCCAAATATTGTTATGAACATTTCAGTTGATGAAATTCCATCGATTTGATCAATGGCATTTTTGAAATCCAAGGTTTTGAATTCAAGCTGATCTTGTGCTGGAAATTGGATTCTGATATCTGCTCCTACAGAGTAATTAGCCTCATGATCTGCCTGATTCTCAAAAGTTGTTGATATATTCGCTATTGTCAGAGAAAATGCCAAGGTTAGTATCAATATTAGTATGGGTGCAAATATTTGATTTTTGTTCCTAATAATAGATTTGGCCACAGCAATCCCTGGTGCCTTTAACAAGAATTTAAATAGTGATATTACCTGTTTCTGGCCAACGCGGAGTATCCAGCTAATAATTCTGAGTGCAAGAAGAGTATATCCTACCCAGACAAAAATAGGAATTATCAAATCGTACAATGCGCGCGCAAAATTCGGTATAGGGTTCAAGTCTAAAATATCCATTAGGTATACAATTATGCCAGTAATTACCAGAATGTAATCAATTTTGTATTTCATCCAAAATGATGTCTCCTGTGTTTTTGCAGATCTAATCTCCGCGTGTAGTTCTAGCCTAGAAAGTTTTCTTACAAAACTAACAGTTATGATCCCTGTTAGGACCAATCCGATAAATATTGAGGAATAGATACTATCCTTGGATAAATTGCTGAATATATCTGAGAATGAGAAATGGATTTCAAGATCTGAATAGGATGAGAGCTTGAACAATGATACATCCTTCAATTTTTCAAATGTGGAGAGCATATATCCCAACGTTGTACCGAATAAGAATCCAATAATTGTTCCAATAAATGATAAGAGAAATACTTCTGCAGCAATTAAATACTGAATTACCCATAGATTAGTATTTCTTAATCTGAGTATTGCAAGCTCCTTTTGTCTCTGTTCGAGTGTTAAATTATTAACGAAGAGAGTGAAAATGAAGCCTAAGATTAAACCTGGAAGTGAGAAATAAAGTATAAATAATCTATAATTCGTTAATTTATCCTCCACTAATTGCAATTCATCATATGCATAATTGTTAATTATCAAATCAGGAAATTGAGTTGATAGCTTGCTCTCAACCGATAATAACTGTACTCTGACATCATTAACTTCAGAACCTAATTCTTCACTATCTAAGGAAAAATGAATACCATGTATAAATCTCATATAGCTGTATTCTTGAGTAAATGTAAGCATGGTTTTCCAATTCATAAAATACATATCGGCGGATATGGCCTGAAATTGTATCAGACTAACCAAATCCTCATCCAATAGGTCCGCAATTTCAGGTATATAGGCCTCAAGATTGTCCAACATTAGACCTAGATCAACCTCCACCAAACCCTTTACCCTTAATTTCATTGAATTGCTTGGAATTACCAAATTTGGAAGTGCCTCGCCATAAGCGTATGAAGCATTTATGGTATCTCCAATACTAATATCAAGTTGATCGGCAATGGATTTAGAAATTAAAACCTCATCTTCCTTTATATCGTCTAAATTATCCCCTATAAATCTAAATGGAGAATTTTGTAGATTCAAATAATCTCCGGTGAGTCCAAACGCAAAAGCGGATAAAAATGTCCCCTCCGCATCAGGGAGATAGTAATTCAGATCATAATCTGACCCATTTGAGATTGCAAACCCCATCCGTTGATTAATTGAAAACGGAAAACCACCGATGATGGGATCAATTGATCTGTATAATTCCACCTCAGACATGGTATCAAGTGTATCAATGATTGAGGTGACATTTTCTATTGTTGCCGACCGATTGGTAAAATTCATTGAGAGATCAACTGCCAAATTATCCATAGATCTAGCCATCAATTGAGCACTCGAGGTGTCAACATATGCAAATATGCCTGATAATATGCCTATGCTGGTAATTATTCCAATTGCTAGGACCAATGATCTTCTTTTGTTTCGAAAAATATTTCTGAAAGATAGTTTGAGGATATTATAAATCAAAATAACTTTCATAGATTTATATTCTGATTTCACATTATTTTTCGATTTGGACATTTGGTCTCAGTATCTGATTTAAGTAATTAGAATATATAATGCCAATTGCATTTTTATGGAATTTCTTTCAGAAATGCCAGTTAATTACGATTATCCTCTACTATTTTATTATCTATATGGGATATTCTAAAATTCTTGGTTAATCCCTAATTCATCACCTCCATTTTTACAAATTCAATTTAAGACAGATTTGACTCAAAAAATTACCTTCCTCATGGGCCTAGTCACGTCTGATCCTCTGATATAAATCACCTAGCTTCACCCTCATGATTAACTGGGTACGACGGTCTGACTTGAATCTGTTGATCTTTTGATTTTTATCATCAGCTCTCTCATCAACAAATGCATAGATTATTTTCTCCTGAATGCAACCATTAGCAGGTTCTGTTAGGTCCACAATTCTGTCATAAATTCCCTTGTCTTTTTTATTTGAAATACCAAACTGGTTATCATCTAAAAGATGGTCAACCATCTTCAGACTCTCAAAGAATTCCTGGTATTTGTCCCCGTATATTCTTTTCTTGTATCCACTCAACTTTCTCATCTCAACTACCAGTTCAAGATCCGGTTTGATCAGAT
>DAOUUM010000048.1 GCA_030668165.1 Candidatus Heimdallarchaeota archaeon | reverse complement strand
TGCTTCAGAATGGTTTATTGAATTCGAAGGATTCCCCTTTGAAGCCCCGATCTTTTCCAGATTAATGGCATTTGATTTTCTAGCATTTGGTTTCTTAGCCTTTTTGGCATCAAGAGAAACTGAGTGGAAAAGCGTCAAAATAGTGGTTATTGCAAATATATTTTTTGGAACCATAACTGCGATTGGATTCATAATCATGCATTTCATTCATGATTTACCACTCATAAACTGGACAAATATTGGATCCTATATTTCGGTAGCAATTCTCTACACAATAGCTTATATGAAACAAACAAAATAAAATAATAAGTAATTATTAAAACATACAAATTATTATCGAAAATATATATAATTACTAAGTAATAAAGGATAATTCCATAAAAGGGAGATCGAAAAAAAGCATGTAATGACAATATATAGTGTACCAAAGCCAGAAAACGAACCAGTATTTTCCTATCTACCGGGTTCTTCAGAGTTAGCTGAGCTAAAGGATCATATTGATCGTATGTCCTCGACTACAATAAAAGTACCACTTGTGATCGGTGGTCAGAAGATTTTTACCGAGGAAACTAGGACCATGGTAATCCCCCATGATCATCAGCATATCTTGGGTACCTATTCTGTGGCCTCTAAAGAGCACATAGGTATGGCAATTCAGGCCACCAAGGATGCAAAAGAGATCTGGGAGAATATGGAACTGGCAGATCGTGCATCAATTTTCCTTAAGGCAGCTGATCTACTGGCTGGACCATTCAGACCGGTATTGAATGCGGCGACCATGCTGGGACAATCCAAGAATATTATTCAGGCAGAGATTGATGCAGCATGTGAGCTCATTGACTTTTTCAGATTCAATGCATATTTTGCAGAGAAAATCTACAAGGAACAACCCCAATCGAGCAAGAACCTATGGAATCGCATGGAATACAGGCCACTAGAGGGGTTCGTATTTGCAGTCACTCCCTTTAATTTCACATCTATTGCTGGAAATCTGCCAAGTGCCCCTGCGATCATGGGCAATACAGTCATATGGAAACCCGCATCATCTGCAGTGTTTTCAGCCCATTATCTAATGGAGCTATTTGAAGCCTCGGGATTACCTCCTGGAGTTATCAATTTTGTTACTGGCAAGGGTAGTATAGTTGGACCAACAATAATGCCCCATCCGGATCTGGCAGGAATACACTTCACCGGATCTACCGAGGTATTTCAGGAAATGTGGAAGACAGTAGGTACTAATATTGCCAATTACAAGAGTTATCCACGTATTGTTGGGGAGACGGGTGGAAAAGATTTCATATTTATGCACAATTCAGCTGATATTTATGAGGTTGCCACTGCAATAATCAGAGGGGCATTCGAATACTCCGGTCAGAAATGTTCAGCTGCATCAAGGGCATATATTCCCAGATCAGTATGGCCCGAGTTAGAGGAGATCCTGCTCCGCGAGATCAAAACCATGAAGATGGGAGATCCCACCAATATTGATGTTACTGTAAATGCAGTGATTGATCAGAGCGCATTTGACACCATCTCACAATTCATATCTTATGCCGAGGAGGCACCAGATGCAAAAATAATAATTGGTGGAGATCTGAGTGATAAGAAGGGTTACTTCATTGATCCCACAATTATTGTGGTTGAGAATCCTCATTTCAAGACCATGGAAGAGGAGATCTTTGGACCTGTGATGTCCATATTTGTCTATGATGACGATAAATTTGATGAGACACTTGGGATATGTGACAAGACATCACCCTATGCTCTCACCGGATCAATCTTTGCCAAGGACCGTACTGTGATAATCAAAGCACAAAAAGCACTGAAACACAGTGCAGGTAATTTCTATATCAATGACAAGCCAACAGGTGCAGTTGTCAATCAGCAGCCATTCGGTGGGGCAAGAGCTTCAGGCACCAATGACAAGGCAGGTAGTTGGCTGAACCTTATCAGATGGGCTTCACCCAGATCAATTAAGGAGAATTTTGTGCCTCCAAAACGATATGACTATCCATATATGCAAAAAGAATAAAATGGTAAAATCGATTTTAAATAAAATTTCGAAAAATTAGGATCTATTTTTTCTTCTCATAAATATTATCGAGCTTAGAATTAGCAAGGAAAATACTACTGGAAATCTTGTCTCAGATGTACTTGAACTGGGAGTCGGGGAAGTTATTGACACCTCAGAACTGGTGCTATAAGAAACTGAAGACTCACTGGTTTCAGAGCTATCACTGGTTTCAGAGCTATCACTAGTTTCAGATGTATCACTTGTTTCAGTTGGGATATTTGCCTCTTCATAATCGCTTATACCATCATTGTCTGTATCATTGGTATTGGGTAGGAATCCCAGTGTGAATTCTAGATAGTTTGATAGGCCATCCTCGTCAAAATCCTCAGCAGCATCATCGCTTAACACATCGAGACCATATTTTACCTCCCAACCATCAGGCATGAGATCATCATCAGTATCTGAGTCCAGGGGATCAGTGCCATGAGAAACTATTTCCAGGTAATCAGACAGCTGATCATAATCCGTATCGGGATTATTGGGGTCGGTACTGTGAATAAATATTTCTTCATAATCAGATAATTCATCTATATCAGAATCTGATTGGGTTGCCTTTGTCTCATATTTGAACAACTCAATGCCGTCTATTATCAGATCCAGATCACTATCCTGTAAACTTGCATTGGTTTTCATAATTGCGATTTCATATCTATCCTGTATCAGATCACTATCCGCATCATCAGGATATTCCTGTACAGCATTCTCAAAATCGATGACAAGGTCATGATTACCCTCGGTCAGGTTCAGATAGAACAACAAATACTGTGAGTTACCTTCAAATTGATAGTGAAGGCTGTTCAGATCCAGATAATTGCCATCTATGCAGATATTATTAATCTTAGTTTCCAAATCAAAAGGAAGCTTGTAGGAATATCCAGATACATTGTTCTTGGCATCTATACTTACTTGAACTGAGTCGGGATTTATTTTAACCGTAGTGCTGATATTATCCACATGATTAAGATTTTGCTTGACAAATTCCACTGGATCTGTGTAAAGATAGGTATAAATTGGGTCTATGGTTCGATTCAACAATTCATCATAGGTTGATGCCATTTGGGTTCTAACGTTTTGACTGTGAAGAAGATAGTGTATATGTTCATTACTGGTGAATAGAGCCCTCTGAACATAATTCTGGAACTCATCATATTGTTGTCCAGTTACTGTTTTGTCCAATGTATAATCTTTTGGAAATGCATAGTAATTCTTGGCAGGAATAATCTCATTATCATTGTTCCTGTATAAAAATGGTTCAAGATATTCGTTCCAGTGACCTCCCTCAGATGATGAGTAGATAACTGGATGAGTTAGATTATTTGTAGCCTCCACTGCTGTTCTGACATAATCCTGACCGAAGAAACCAGAGGATGCACCATGATGGCATTCAAAATACACTGGCAGTCCCGATTCTGCTTCGATATCCAATATACGGGTGAGATATGCCTCAGCAGTGTATTCATATTCAGTATGCCGATGATATCCTGCTATGTGAAATCCATCGGTGTCATTTTCGTTGATATACAGAATATCATCCCAATCGGTTCCGGGAATATTATCTCGCAATTCATAGAAGATAGTGGGAATATTATGGGCAAAATCCACCTCACCACGGGTTTTTACTGCATCTACATAATAGCCATCCACATCATCTCTTGACATCAGAGCGCCTAGTTTGGCATAGGGTGTGTGCCATCGCTGTGGGAGAACGACTCCGTGCTGAACTATTAACTGAGAAATGAGAAAATTGATCAAACTGGTGGTACGAAATCCTGAACCAGAGCCAGTCGCAGCAGTGTGACTAATAATTGGACCACCCATGGCCTTTTGTCCCCAGTAATCGAATACAGAGGTGGCTATAAATGCCAATCTACCAGTACCCATGGTTTTAGTGACTGTAACCGGACCTAGATGATTCATTCCATTCAGATCACTGCTTGCCTTATGCCAAATCTCCACATTTTCATTTACTGAGCTGATATATCTCATATCTCGAAGAGTCTCGGCGGGATAGTAAGGAAATGGATAGGATTTGCTTCTTAAGAAGTGATCGTAGTTATAGTATATTGAATTGATGAGTTCATTACCATAACCATATTCTGTTTCAGCTTTGACATAATATTTTGCTGTGTTCACAATATCAACATCTAGTATCTCAGTGGGAATATAGGTTGTTACCAAGGCTAACCCCCCACTTTCTATGAAGTTTTGTAGATAAGCTGTCTCACTTGATGACCAATTTTCTTTATGAGGAATGATTACCATTGAATAATTGGATAAATCCTCAAATGATGAGAAGGATTCTATATATGGACCAACTGGATTATACTTCATGAGATAGTAAACTGCATTAACATACTCACTGCTGGAATTTACATAATATCCAACTTTTTTGAAATCCGGTCCGGGTAGAAAATTTAAATTTGGATCTCCAGAGATATTATCGTTTGAGTTCAAATATGGTGAATTAAACATTGCAGTTGCTAAAATTAGCGATCCCATCACTATTCCCATTACTTTTCTCATGTGCATTCTCATTTATAATAAGGACAGGAATAAAGATTATCCTTGACTGATAGTTTCAAGATCTGTGAAAGTGAACCATTTTCCAATTATCATCAAATTTTTTGAATATTCTGGTCTCATTTACTTTTCTGATAACTGGTTCACCATCATTGATGGAGGTGATTAGTAATGAATACACAACATAGGCCAGATTCTCAAATATATGGTACTGTGGATTGATCAGTTCCAGATGGTATGGTGTGCTGGCCTTGAAATGATCCAGCATGAATAAATGAAATGGTAGACCAGTAACCAGTGCACCCTGGGTTTCGGGTTCGAAGCAGGTCAACTTCTTGCTTGATAGCTCAAGATATCGGTCCATATCTCCCTGTCTAATGGTGTGTAATAATTCCAATAACAACTGTTCAAATTCTTCTTCATTCATTACAACTATATTGTACTGGAATTATTTATTTTCTTTCCAACTACGATGAACCCTAGCTCAAATTAAACTCCTTTTTCCAATTCTCGACTTCTTTCATGGATACATTCGATCCGCATATGATGAATACCACCCGTTTACCTCTGAATAATTCAGGATTTTTGAATGCAGCAGCAATGGTACAGGAAGTTGCAGGTTCGATAAGGATTTTCTCATTTTCAAGGAAATCAAGTAGACTCTTGACTGCCTCCCTATCATGAACTATCAGTGAGTGATCCACCAATCGCCTAAGAGATTCGAAGATGAATGGTTCTGTTTTCCTGGCACCCAGAGTCTTTGCTATGGAGGTAATTGCTGGCAGCTCAACTATCCTACCTGCATTGAGTGATTGATGCATGCTCTCTGCACCGATGGTCTCCACTGCAATAATCTCGCCCTGGTATTCAAGTTGTTCCAGGGCCAGAGATATCCCTGTGAGTAATCCGCCACCACCTACCGAAGCCACCAAAACATCAAATTCAGGAAGCTGATCCATGAGCTCGAGTGCAATTGTCCCCTGTCCAAGCACCACAGCCCTATCGGCAAAGGGATGGATGTACAATATATTTGGTGAGTTGGCAAGTTCAAGTGCGTAGCGGTTGGCATCATCCCATGCATCACCGAATAACTGGACCTCAGCACCCAGGTCCTCCAGTAATTTTGCACGGTAACTCGATGTTGAGGTGGGTAGAACCACCTTGCAGGAAACTTCTGCCCTCTTGCAGGCAACCGCAACCCCAAGACCATGATTTCCACCCGAGGCAGTTATCACCTGGTCAGGAAGCGGATCCTGTGATAACAGTGCATTGCTGGCTCCCCTGATCTTAAATGAATTGCCCGGTTGGAGGTATTCCAGTTTAAGGTACACCTCTGCATCCAGCTCTTTGGATAACCATTCCGAGGGAACCAGAGGAGAGGGTTTTACATGAGCAATTCTTTTTTGAACTCCTTGAAATTCTTCCAGTCTCACATATCACCTATCATCAATTGTGCTAATAAACCTTCTGAAGCAAGTATTATATCATTATATATCAAAAAATGTCTATCTGATCTCCAACAAGTACTTATAATTGATAATAGCTTATTAACTAATGTTTGCGCAGTGGTTCATCTTCAATCACAAACCGGGAATGAAGACCCCGGATAAAGCTACAATCAACAAGATGTTTTATATCAGCCTTGCAGTACTTGCAGTAACTGAGCTATTCACCGCAATGCTGCACTTCGGTTTTGATGTTGAATGGTATATGGGGGGTGAAACCATGGAATTTGGCTGGAATCTCAAAGAGGGTCTGCTATTCATGCTTTTGGTGGTGTTCCTCTACCTGATTCTTGTTAGAGGTGTTAGATTTGTCACCCAGAAATCAGATCTCCGTGGAACAGAGACTCAATATCTCATAACGAAATTGATCCAGCTAAGTATTATGAAGAATATCATGTATTTGTTTTACTACCTAATTTCGTTCATATATGCCCAGGTTGATCCTGCCTCAGCGGTACAAATAATTGAATTAGAAATAATGTACTCCACTCTGCTGGTGATATTATTCATCTTGTCGATACTTTATCTTGTTCCATTGCTGAAGAAGAGGATAGAATCCAATTACTCAGATTACAATAAATTACTGGCAGCATCTACCTTTGCCAGTATACTGGTTTACTCGATTGTGTATGCCCTGAATTATACGGTCATCCTTAAACTGGTAGAATTACCCCTTGGTGGATGATTATGAAGTGTGAGAAATGCAAATCAGATATTGGGGATGAATACATCATCTGTCATGAATGTGGAGATATTCTGGTCAATGAGTACAGCCGATGTGATAGATGTCACCAGATAATCGCGGTGCTAGATGCCAAGTACTGTCCCTATTGCCAGTATCAACTGATTGAGGTACCTGTGGAGAGAGAGGAGGTAAAGATTGAGGATCGAGAGTATGAGGTGGGAAGAGCTGAGTTGTTATCCCATATCAGATTCAATTTCAAAGAGACCGACAGGATAACATCGAGTATTGATTTTACCAGAAAAGCCGTGACATACAAGTTGATCACCGGACTTACTGCGGGAATTAATTTCACCATCCTTTTATTATTATTTGCCACAGGTACAAGTGGGACGCTACAGGATGCGATAAAGACAGTGGTCTTGATAATGGTTATTCAACCAGCGGTGTTATTTGGTCTGTCATTTATTATTAAAAATACAATGGGCAATCTTGATGTGGAGTTGAGTTACAAGAATTCCATCAATCTGATCGGTGCATATACTCCAGTATTCTTCATGAAGGATATTTTGATAATCCCAGCACTGCTCTACATATTCATATTTGCTGAGGAGAACCAGGGATATGAACTAGGTCTGATAATTTACGCAACCCTTACAGCGATTGTGTTTGTCTATATGCTGGTGCATCTGGCCATCTACATTCATAATACCGTAAAAACCAACTATTTCATGAGTGTGGTAATTATGCTATTCAATTATAGTTTAACCGCGCTAATATTTGGTTGGTATATTGGATTCACTCTCTATCTGATAATTGATATGATATTGTAAATTATCCCTTGTCATATTTACTTGTTCTTGGATACCATATCGTCTGATGATTGATATGCATGACCAATGACTGGTCGGGAGGTATATGTCTCACTGATTCTCTTGTAGTAGTCGGGATCTAGACTGAGCTCAACAGCGGCAATTGCCTCGTTCAGATGAACCAGCTTGGATACACCAATAATAGGAGAGGTGATACCTGGTTGATGCAGCACCCATGACAATGCCACCTGGGCTATGGTCAGATACTCAGTCTTGGCAATCTCCTCTATCACTTTTAGAATCTCAAAATCATTGGGATGGAAGTATCGTTGTTTGAGATAGGGATCTGACCTGTATCTGGATTGATCCAGATTATCCGCATCCTCTGCGCTGTACTTACCGGAGAGGAATCCACGCGCCAGTGGTGACCATGGTATGAGTGCAATATCATTGTGCATTGAATATGGAATCATCTCGCGTTCCTCCTCGCGATAGATGGGATTGTAGTGATTACTCATGGTGACAAACTGCTCGAGCCCAAGTTGTTCCGCGCGGAACTGAGCCGTGGCAAATTGCCAGGCATACATTGAAGATGCACCAATGTGATCGACCACCCCGCGATCAATCAGCTGATTGAGTGATCGCATCAGAATATCGACATTGGTGGAGTTATCCCAGCGGTGTATCTGATACAGGTCGATATGATCGGTCTGTAATCTTTCAAGGGATTCCTCCAACTGACGAAACATGTGGTGACGATTGAGGCCCTTGTCATTGACTCCCTCACCCATCTTGAATCTGATCTTGGATGCTATGACCACATCATCCCTGTGCTCAGCCAGTAATTCTCCTGTTATCTCCTCAGATCTGCCTCTTGAGTATACATTGGCAGTATCAAAGAAATTTATTCCCGCATCGAGTGCCCGATCGACTATTGGTCGGGCCTCATCGAGTTCAAGCTGCCATTCCTGTGTATTGCCAAAAGACATCATACCAAGGCAGATATTGGAAACAGTTATTCCGGTTTTTCCCAGTATTTTGTATCTCATGAGATATAAGACTGCTATTCTATTAAAAATATTGGTGACAAAGGGGATGAAAATGCCAAATTTTGGAATTTCAACAGTTTTTGAGCGCACATTGTATACATAACATGCGCACATTGTGTACATATTTTGCACACATTGTATACACTATAGGAAATCTTTTGTGCACTGGGGGCTTGTTTTTGCAATAAAATATCAGCTACCGGTGATATCAGCGATGATTTTTGTATTGCGGACGATTACTTTCCTGAATTATCACTGCTAAAAATCGATAAAAATCACTGATTTTCCTATTAAATTATGGATCTAATCACTACTATGAGCTTTGTACTTGCAATATATTTCTTAAAACCACTCAGATATTGTTAATGAGCCCTTGGAAACACAATAGAATGAAAAAACCACATAATCATCATATGATCTCTCACATTTTGGTGTATCATCACCCATCTGGGAAATCTCAACTGTGAAACCCATAGACTCCATTTTCTCTGTAAATTCCCTCTCTGAGAACAGATATGCATAATAACCAAGATCAGGGATCACATCCTCCGGACGACCCACGAATCGGCCATAGAATATCCCCCCAGGCACCAGGACCCTGGCCACCAGATCAAAAAGACGCTCATTCTCCTCATAACTGAGGACATTAAGCAGTGAGCCTGTGAAAATATGATCAAAGGGGCCCATATCTATCAATCGCTGGTTTTTACTGGGATCCAGGAAGTCACCCGATATGAGCGAGATTGCTGAATCGCCGAATAATATCTTACCCATCCTTGAGAAGGTAGAACTCTTCTCAATACCCACCAATTTTGCGGTGAATTCACTATCTACGAACATCTGATGCAGATCAGTACTGAAACCACAGCCAATATCCAGGATTCTCTTGTATTTGAGGTCCAGAGCAGCGTAATTTGGATGGGAGAGTATTCGTGGATAAATAAAACGATAATATCTGACACTGTAATATGGAAATTCGAGCATCGCATCCTGCCAGACTTCAAGCATAGCCTCTCTCAATTCAGATTCTGACCTATCAAACTGTTTGAATAGCTCAAGAGAGACTGAATCAATACTGATATCCGGTTTTTTAAATACCCATACAGTTGTTTTGCCACTTTCCGGATTGAAATCCTCCTCTGAATAACCCCCATATTTTGATATCAATTTAAATCCAATATCAGCCACCATAGATTCATATTCATCAGGTTTATACATATAAAAATGATTGGCATCTGTCTGATCTGTATATCTACCATCTGTACTTATCTTGTTCACGTGTAATGCGACATTGTGTTCCTCATTATGCACTGGGATCATGATTCTCTGCAAAATATCGCCATCCAGGCTACGTAGTGGTGAATAATTGGGTTTTGTTGGTCGATTCACTGTCTGGCAGAAGAATATACCTCCAGGACACAATAAGAGATAGATATTCTCCAGTAATTTATGCCCCAGGGCCTTACTACCCAGACTGGCTATGGAATTACCCACCAGGAGAATATTATCAAAGTAGGTGGACTCAGAATTGTGTCTTAGCAAAGATAGAATGTCTCTGGTGGCATCCTGAACAAAAAATTTGCAATTTGCAGCAGATTCTGATGACAAGCGCTGGGCAAGTTGGATGAAATCTGGAGAAATATCAATCCCCAGAGTTTCAAAACCCTCTTTTGCCAGTGCAATCGAATGCCTGCCAGATGCACAGGCAATATCGAGTACAGTGCCTGAAATCAGTGATTTTTTGATTAGAGGTATCTCTCTAGCCAATCGTTTATCCCAGGGAATCATGGCATCGTATTGCTCGGCATCTGTGCCTTCCACAATTCACGGTTATTCACATGAGACTTAAAGTTAATGACTGAATAATATGCTATTTAGATCACTTAATGAGATAATGTTTCACAGTTTTAGATCATTTGTTGTTGATTACCACTCTGCATACCACGTAGATTGACACCTAGCACTTTCAGGAAGAAATTAGAGGTGACAATAGCAGTGAGGAAATACCAGAATCCGAAGCCAGCTATGGAAATAGTTGGGTCATGGAAATATGGTGAGAACCAGCTACCGATCAGTGGTGCATCTATGGCATTAAATGGCAGTACAGCCACTCCACCACAACTTGTACTGTTCTCCACACAGGCGGCATTACCGTTAAGGGCTAGATTTAACGAATGCTGAAAAGTTTCCCTCAGAGTGGTGAATATGAAGATAAACGGACCATAGGTGAGCAGCATGGGCAACATACCCCTCATAGTGGATTTCTGCTGCAGTTCAGTAATTCTCTTGTCATCCCTCTTTACCCTGATCCATAATTTTGGATCCTGGGTGGACATTGCCAGTTTTTTCTTGGTCTGATGTTCCCTCAGCATTGCATTATCCCGGTTAACCTGATCCAGATCCAATACCAGCCTATAGAGAACGTTTGAGAGTAATGAAATGAATATGGATACAAATATGAAAAATATTGTGGAATACGGGGGTAGAGTCGCGCCTGTTGATATCAGAAACTCCTCGATTGCAATGGTCAATGGGTCCAAAATGCTCATAAATCCCATTCTAACATGAGTTCAAATAACTTTTTCTCATTACACATGATCCTGTTCAAAAATTCAGTTTTTAATCGAATTTTAATATATTTAATACAAAAAAATGGTAGAAAAGTTCAACTTTAATAAATGTCAGAAAAAGGGTAGAATCATGTCTAAATACTCAGACAGATTTGACCTGTTCAAAAATCCCATATTTCTTGGATTTTTTGCAGCTGGTGTAGTCTTAACACTAATATTTCATTATTTAGTCTTTGATGATAAATTTGGGGTTTCATTAGTCATATCCGCAATCCTTGCAGGTTTTGGTTACATGATAATCATGTCTATATACTCAGACAAATTTGCCCTGCTCAAAAATCCCATATTTCAAGGATTTATTTTAGCCGGCGAGGTCTTAACACTAATATTTCATAATTTGGTTTTTGATGATAAATTTGGGCTCTCATTAGTCATATCCACAATGATTGCAGGTTTTGGATACATGATGGTCAGTGATATCACCAAACGTGATAAACTACTGGAGAATCAAGATCTCAAGGATCATGCAGTCATTACACAGATAAAATCCCAGAGAAGTTCTGATCTGGTCAAGGGACAATGTATCAGCTGCAGGGCAGATCTGCCAGATAAGGCCACCGTATGCCCCAAATGTGGATTTGATCTCACCGTGATCACCAGCAGAGAAGCTAAAATCGATAGACTTGAAGAAGAAGACCGGGCATAAGATTATTTTCTGAATTTTGCATTATTAAAGCCACATTCTACACAATAATCTTCATCAGGTAACAATTTGGTACGACAACTGGCACAGATGCCAGAATCTTGGGGAATACTATCCACCCATTTTTGATGAATTCTTGTTT
>DAOUUM010000444.1 GCA_030668165.1 Candidatus Heimdallarchaeota archaeon | reverse complement strand
GGCACCTCATAAATTGCTTTACTACCTGGGAGTGACCAATGAGACATCAATATCCGAGAGTCTACGTGATCAGATACACTCCACTTTTACGGCCAGACAGTTCAATCAGAAATTTGCAATGAGAGCATTTATTCATCACAGTATAAGATGGGTCCCAGCAATGATATTTGCTGGAATGAGTATTGGAATTTTTGTTAGTGCTGATGAGTTTGATTATTCGGTATTAGAACTGACCTTGACTGAATTTCAGAGTTTATTCATTATTATTATCTTTGTATTTGGTATTTTTACAGCCTGGCATTTTGCAAATGCATTTGTGGAACTGGTTAGAGGATGGCCAAGAAGGATTTTTCATGCAAAGGGCGTGGGTGTGCATTTCGAGATGCCCTATGCAACAAAAAAGGTTGCAGAAATAACTAATTATGCTATATGGAGTGGAATCAACAAGGAGGAAAAGAAATGAATGAAGTAAAGGATGATATCAAAAACGATTTTAAAGAAGACATCAAGGCAAATAAAGAAGAAAAGGATGTAAAGAAGCCTGAAGAATCAAAAACAAGTAATTATTTGTCAGTAATAAAGAAATCCGTGTTGTTGATCATTAACAATTCCCGTAAAGTAATTGGTAGGGTAATAGATAAAATATTCCCGGCATTTGCACCTCTAATTGAAATAGATAAGAAATTGATACCAGGGGAGTTCGAGATAGATCATGTGAATATCAAACATTTCAATGAATTTCAGATCCTCTTCGGATTAATTTTTGTTATAGTTTTCTCTATTCTTGGATTTACATACTATTGGATCCTTCTCTTCGTGGTCATATTGGGCCTGGTAATGCTCAAGACTGGTTTTGAGATCGAGGAGATCTATGTCACCTCAAAGAGATTGCTGATAAGGAGAATAGGGCTACTGGAGAGAATTATCCGCATACCAGTTGATGAGGAACATATCATCGAACATGTGGTGACATTCAAACTGGGACGTGCACCGGTACAGATAGTTATCTTCTCTCTGGGATTATTAACTGGATTTGTAGCAATTGTCTCATCTTTGGATCCGTTAACTAATGCA
This sequence comes from Candidatus Heimdallarchaeota archaeon, assembly GCA_030668165.1. GTDB lineage: Archaea > Asgardarchaeota > Heimdallarchaeia > Heimdallarchaeales > Kariarchaeaceae > JAJRQD01. The sequence continues at coordinate 1,770 of DAOUUM010000444.1, read as the reverse complement.
ATAATAGTGATAGCAGCTGTCACTCTGATATTAATTGGAATGAGACTTGGTAAGAGGATAATTACATTATTTTTTGCAGGGAATCATATCGTTATCCTTGGAAGTAGAAAGGGAGTTCCACTTCATCTGTATCAATCATTACAAAAGGCAATATACAAGATCAAATCTTAGTTACATAAACAATTATACTTTGTATTATTTTTTGAATATTACCTGAATGCGAGAATTATTCTCTCCAGCCTCTTGATCGCTGAAATCTGTGAAGAATGAGATACTGTCAAATCCAATTTTTTTAGAAATCTTCTTTAAATCATCGATGGAATATAATTGCCACTCAACCAGATCCATTGAAGTATCTGGATAGGTCAAACTAACCAACAATCTATTATTCTCAAATTTGCTCTTCTCTATGATTTTACCCTTTAGATGATCGAATTCTCTTGTGCCCTCAGTCTCTAATATTTTGCTAAAATATGATTTGTTGTATATATCAAGCAACAATATTCCACCAGGATTAAGCCTCTGATAGATCTGTTGGAGAACGTGGTAATTCTCATCCGCAGAATAGTAGCCGAAACTCTGCCATAGACTAAGAACTGCATCGAATTTCTTATCTAATTTATTGATATCTCTCATGTCCAATCTAAGGAAGATAGGTGTATTTTTGGAATTCAGAGATGTATCCCTTACCTGGGATAGTAGTTCTTCATTTATATCTATACCAATCACATCATAACCATATTCTGATAGCATTATGGAATGCCTTCCCAAACCACATCCAATATCTAGAATTGATGCATGTTCATCTTTACTTATTTTATTCCTGATGAAGGTGACCTGCTTCTTGGTGACTTTAGGATTACGTGTGACAAGAAAATTATTGATCCAGTTCTCTGAGAAATAGATATCCACAATAATTATAAAACATATAATTAATTAAAATTAACTATTAGAATTTACTTTGTTCCTTGAAATAGTACAGAATTGTACTCATATACCTTTCCTCTGATATGATAGGTACCCTTGTGAAGAGCTTCGGTTTTGATATCATCAAAGCCAGCCAATCGCATAAATTTCACGTATTCATCAATTGATATTGCCCCTCCAATACATCCGGAGTACACCTGAGATTGGTTTTTCTCCTCTTCACTCAGTTCATAATCCAGAGCTATGTCAGATTCAACAATTCTCCCACCGGGTTTGAGAACCCTGTAGGCTTCGGTGAATGCTTTCAGCTTATTTGGAGCCAGATTAAACACACAGTTAGAAATAATGACATCAACCGAATTATCAGGTAAGGGGATATCCTGAAGATTGCCTTCTAAGATCTCTACATTGGCTAGATGGGCAGTGTTCTTTCTACCTAACTGAAGCATTTTATCTGTCATGTCCACACCAATAGCCCTGCCTTTGGAACCAACAATCTCAGAGGCCTGGATCAGATCATGACCTGGCCCAGATCCGAGATCAAGAACTGTATCACCCTCATTCAAATTGGCTGTTTCTATCAATTTTGAATAACACCCGAGTGATAATACCTCGCCGGTACTTGCTGATTCACAGCAGGAACCACCAATAGTGCCATCATCCGTGGACTCACAGCAACCTGAATTTACATTGATCATTTCCAAATTGGCAATTTTGGAATAATTTTCCTTAACTTTATCGAACATTATTTTGTCAGACATTATGATAAGTACAGTATTAAAATATATAATGATTGTTCTTACTTCACTACGGAAGAATGGTAGTTAATTGTTCATTTATTAT
>DAOUUM010000292.1 GCA_030668165.1 Candidatus Heimdallarchaeota archaeon | reverse complement strand
TGCATCTATCAAGAAACTGCTAAGAATTGTTCCCAATGCAGCTGCAAACAATGAAATAATGTAGACTATGAATATCATTAACATTCAGCTGATCTGAATATAGTAAGTATTTCTCGTAATAAAACAGATTAATGCATAGCTTTATACAAATCTAATTGTTAAATTTTTTCTTATTCAATGAGTAGAAATAAAATAGACCTCATTTCTGATAATTTATGATTGGAATCATAGGCGGTTCGGGATTTTACAAATTCCTGGATAATATGGAAGCAAAAACCATTTCCACACCATTTGGAGATGTTGATGTAGAGATTGGATCGATAGAAGATAATAAAGCATGCTTTATACCTCGTCATGGCAAAAAACATTCGATTCTACCTCAGGATATTAATTATCGTGCAAATATTTATGCAGCTCATATGCTAGGAGTGACAACAATCTATGCCACGAATGCAATGGGTAGCATGAATGAAAAAGTTCCCCCCGGATCTCTGGTCATCCCGGATCAGATTTTGGATTTTACTCATGGTAGAAAATCAACCTTTTTTGATGATCCTGATTTCAAGATAGAAACAATAAAAGGGAGAACACTTCAGGGAGTGATACATACAGACGTATCGCATCCTTTTGATGAGATAGCTGCAGAGAATATATGGAGTATATGCAAGGGTATGGAATTGGATGCTATCAAATCCGGTACAGTTGTGACGGTGAATGGTCCCAGGTATGAGACTCCCGCCGAGATCAAAGCCTATCGAATTCTAGGAGCAGATTATGCTGGAATGACCTCTTCCCCAGAGGCATTCCTAGCCAAGGAAATTGATATACCCTACGCCACTCTAGTTGTTGTCACTAACTATGCCGCTGGAATGCAATCTTCAGTATCGCACACTGAGGTTGAAGAATTATTCAATCAGCGAATATCACTGATTCATAAAGTGTTTAAGAAATTAGTAATTAATGGGTAAAAGCTTATTCTGAAAACATTAAAAAATTCACTTCTTATGCGAACTTTCTATAAAGTGGATAGCCTAATTGAAATTAGAGCTCAATGGTAAGAATAGTAACAGATAGTTCAAGTGATTTACCCTATACCGTAGTCAGCGATTTGAATATTAAGGTAGTTCCTGCCAAGATCAATTTTGGTCGTAAAAGGTTTACCGATGGTGTAGACATGAGTGGATTGGATTTTTATGAAAAATTATCTACTGAGTACTTCCACCCCCTCACAAGTCCTGCCTCACCACTTGATTTCTATCGTGTTTTTCAGGATTTAGAGAGAGCGAATGAGGATATTATTATTATCACCTTACCAGAATATCTATCTGGATTCCAAGTCAGTGCCAGATTGGCATCAAAATATGTGAAGAAAGTGAGTGTTGATATCATTGATTCAGGAGGGGTGTCCATGTTCCAAGGATTACTGGTATATCAAGCAGCCAAATTAGCAAAGATGGGATTTTCCGCAGGAGAGATTTTACCGCGTATCAAGGCCCTGATCAAAAGAACTGTAATGATGGCACATGTGCCCTCATTTAAATATCTAGAGAGAGGAGGAAGAGTTGATGTGGCCACTGCTAAGCTTGGCGGATTAATAGGCATCACCCCGTTACTAAGCTTTAAATTTGGGAATCCGCAGGAATCCTTCAAACCAAAGGGATTTGATGCAGCTAGAGAAATTATTATCAAGGAATTAGATAAAATATTCACAGCAGATCAACCACTGGTGGTATCTGTCCTGCACGCACAAAATCCGAGTCAGGCCGGAGAATTGGAGGATCTTGTCAGGGCAAAATTTAATGTGGTTGACTCAGTGGATGCAACGATAGGTCCAACAATTGGTGCAAATATTGGTCCGGGAGGACTGGGTGTTGCTATAAGTCCCATTCTTGATGAATTAATATGAAATGGAATTGATTATACAATGGTTGAGGTATTATTATCAATGAGTTTTGACAACTCTATTAAATTAAATATAAAATGTGACAGTGCAAATTCCCCACTAACATCGAAAGAGATAGTTGATGTTTTGCCAATTCATGGAAGGGGTATCAAACGTGGAAACAAAATAGTGCTCCCATCATCAAAAACTATCCATGTTAAGCCAGAAGGGAGAATATCTAGGTTTAATCCTGGTGATGTGAGTATTAATCCCAGCAATGGATATATCTCAATTCATCTTGAGGAGACTGAAAATTCTTCAAGAGAGAATAAGATTGGGGAACTTGAGGGGGATTTAGCGGTTCTAAATGATCTTAGAATGACATCAAACATAAGTATCGAGGTAGCTAAATGAGCAAAAAAACTCCCTTATGGAATTTTTCCTGGATCCGGGAAGGTGTTATAGCTGGTTCGGCAGGGCCAGTGATTGATAAACAATTTGAATACCTACTTGATAAGGGCATTGAAGTTATTATTAATCTTGCAGATATTCAGTATGAGATTAGTAAGGAGCTCAAAGATAAATTTTATGTCTATAATTTATCGATAACTGATTTTGGTATTCCCACGGAACTGAATGTCATGGAATTTTGGTCAATTTGCAAAAAACATATGGAGATGAATAATCCGATCGTGGTGCATTGTTATGCTGGATGTGGTAGAACAGGAACAATGTTGGCTATCTGGGTTCTATTAACCCAACAGGTAAAAACTGGAATAGAAGCGATTCATCTTATCAGACGCCAAAGGCCATGCAGTATAGAAACTGAGGAACAAGAAGAATTCATCAAAGCTATTGGTAATAATATCAAGATGTTCTTAAATTAACTAAACTTGTTGTAGATGAGATTGAGCCTGTGATCAAGGATTATACAATTGATTATAGCCCTTAGTTTATCTTTAAATTAGGCACAATCTTAGTTCATTTAATGAAGGTTTCAACTTCAGATACTTCCGTACTACAAATCGATGTGGATGGAATTATCATTGGTTCATATGAAAACGATCTGGGAGAAGCTGCTGCATCAAAAATAACTGATGCATTGTCGCCAATTCTTGATCTTGGTGATGATTATTCTGGTAAATTCAAGGAGAATTTACTGTTGTATAATGCTGCTGGGGTTATTGCTAAAAGGGTGATGCTCGTTGGTCTTGGCAAGAAAGAAAAAGTCGATCATGAGAAGGTTCGAGTCGCAGTGGCACTGGGTGCCAAGGCACTGAGAAAAAGAGGAGTGAAGAAAATTGCAGTGGAGGCAGTTGGAGGAGATGCTCAGAGCACAGCTGAGGGAGTATTATTGGGTCTCTACAGATTTGATGAATTAAAAACTCAGGATCTGGATAAACTTAAAACAATAGATGAAGTTGTGTATTGCGGTAATGATGCAGATTGGAATAAAGGTGTTAATATTGCAGTGGGTGAGAACCATGCTCGAAGATTGGCAGAATTACCATCTAATTACGCAACCCCAACCTATGTGGCCACTCATTCCAAGGAAATATTGGAACCGTTTGGAGTAAAAGTTCTGATCCATGATGAGAAATGGGCAGAAGAGAAAAAGATGGGATCTTTCCTATCAGTAACTGAAGGTGCTGATGAACCTGCAAAATTCACCGAGATGCAATACTATGGTGGAACAGAAGGAGATCAACCCTTGGTTCTCGTTGGAAAGGGTATCACTTTTGATACTGGAGGAACCAGTATTAAACCATCTGCTGGAATGGGTTTGATGCGTGGAGATATGGGTGGTGCTGCAGCCGTGATAGGTGCAATGTATGCAATTGCCAGTCTCAAGATACCCATTAATGTAATTGCTCTCACACCACTTGCGGAGAATGTACCTGGTGCACATGCTACAAATCCTGCTGATGTTGTCACCGCATCCAATGGAAAAACCATACAGGTCGAGAATACCGATGCAGAGGGAAGATTAATCCTTGCAGATGCACTTGTTTATGCTGAGACCTTTAATCCCCATACTGTTATAGATCTAGCCACCCTCACTGGAAGCATGATGATTGCCCTTGGTGATGCATTCATTGGAGCATTCACCAGATCAGATGATCTGTGGAAAGAACTTGATGAGGCTGGAAACCAGACCTATGAGCGATTTTGGAGAATGCCACTGGATAAGAAATACAGAAAACTACTGGATACTCCTCTTGCCGATATGAATAATGTGGGTGGACGAGCTGGTGGAGCATCAACAGCTGCAATGTTCCTTGGTGAATTCATTGAGATGGAGAGATGGGCACATATTGATATTGCTGGAGTTGGTTGGACCACTGCAGTTGGAGATTATACTCCCAAAGGAATGACCGGAATGCCTGTTCGTGCTCTTGCAAAGTTAGCTGAGAAATATATCAAATAATACAAAGAGACAAAAACAATATTTGATCTGTTAAAATTTTATTTTATTAAATTTCAATGTTATTTAGTTACTCTAAAGCGTTTTAGACTGCCTTCCAGACCAGTTGCAAGATTTGCTAGTTGCTGGGTTACCGCACTCATTTCT
>DAOUUM010000168.1 GCA_030668165.1 Candidatus Heimdallarchaeota archaeon | reverse complement strand
CAAATTTATGAGAATATTGCGCTCCTGTATATAACACGTGCAGAGTATAGCAAGGAGAATAATCAGTTCGATGGGGATCTTGTAGCATTGCAGGACTATCGTAATGCTCTAGTCTACTATGATAAATTAGATAATAAAAAAGAAATTGAAAGAATTAACAAAATAATTGGTGAATTAGAATCTTAATCATTGTTTTGTTTTCATTATTATGTATAGAACCAGGGCAATTGAGGCTATGAAGATTATTATGAGCCATACACTTAGATGGGATAGTTCATTACCCAGGCTCACATCCTCATTCACAAGTATTTCCTTGTTAGTTCCCTCGGCAAAGCCATAACCCTCTTTGAATGCATATGTCTTGACAGTCATTGATCCATCCTGAGTTATATTTAGAGTACCTGAATAGATAGATGCACTGCCTGTCAATTCAGTTGAATCAATGGTTGTGGTTGATAAATGTAATGAACTCATCACACTTGGAGATACATCCACTCCATACTCATCTGTAACATTGACAGTGATTGATAAAAGATCTGTTACATTGAAGTGATGTGAGTTGATCTCAACTGAGTTCATTTGAAGTGTGTTCACAATCCTTGAATTCCATGGTAATAGTCTGAGCAGATAGATAAGATTATCCTCCATAGTTAGATAATCGGATGATATCATGGATGTACTGGGGAATAATGTAACCCTGGCACCCTTGAGCAGATCAAAACTAACACCGAGTGAAATATCATCTGATACAATTTGACCATCACTGGTATTGTAGGCAATCTCAAATGTAGTATCGAATAGATCATACATATGATAATCCTGGAAATAAACGTAGGGGTTCTCTGTTTTGTTATCAGAGGATGAGGTATTGAATGCAGAGCTAGTAAATGTCATGGCAGAAACTGATGTATTTGTTGTCAGTGAGGTTTCTCCAAGATAAGGCATTGAGACCAGATCAGTAGCTGTCAATTGTAACATTGTCTCATTATTGTCAAATATTTCATTCGGTAAGAAATCCATATTAAATTTCTCAGCCACATCATCACTTGCAGCGGTAGAAGAATTAGAAAGGAAAAATATTGCTTTTCCTCCAAGTTCAAGATATGCTTTTAGAGCGTCAAACTGATCCTCTGAAATCACTGAATTTTCTGAGATGACAAAAATATTTAGGTAAACATCAACATTAACTGAAAAATTATTAGTAACCACGGTTGTATCAAATCCAAATAAAGATAGTGAGGTATTCAAACCAGAATACATACCATCAGTATCATCACCAACAATGTTGATTGATATGGTAGTGTTACTTGCTGATTCTAATGCAATTCCTGTACCGGTTTCATTGATCCTCATGGAGAACCACTGGCTGGATGCAGCCTTGCTTAAACTTGAGTTTGAGGTGGTATTGAAGAACAGAGATATTTTGAATTGAAGAATTCGTCTGTTAAGATTGTAATCTGAACCCTCTTCGTCAACCACGTCATGTGGTTTGATGAACTCATACACAAGATGATCGTCTCCACTGATGGTTTCATTAGCAATCACTGCATCACCATCATTGGTTCCATTTACAGCAGTATCTGCAAAATACGCAAGTGATGTTCCATTAGCAAAACCGTCATATGCACTTGAATTCATCATCTGGTCTACAACCATTACATCATCTGGATTGCTTGGAGAACCATAGATTTTTTGATCTAGATTATTATCAATCTGTAGAGCCACCCAATCATGAGTATCAAGATTCTGATCTGACGTTGAGTTGTAACTCGTACCATTGACAGGAACATAATTCACAGAAGTATAATTGAAACCAATGTATAGATTCGTTTCATCAGAAAGTATTCGAATGGAAGTATCATAACCACTTATGGTCGTGTTCAATATTACTGAATCTACCCACTCTGTATCAAAAGAGGTTAGATTTCCGTCAATTGTAGGTATAATTCCACCTTCACCGATTGTAGGGATGATGGTTGGATCCGACCCAACAAGAGCTGATCGTGAAAATACACTCACAATCAATATTATCATTAATATTTTCCATTTAAAGAACTTGGACATTAATTTCTTATCTCCGGTACTATTTCCATATTTTTGGTGTATTTTTAACTATTATTAAGAGAATCAATTTTTAGGTGTAATTTCAGTTAAATGAACTTTAGTTTACAATCTTCCAAATGAAACTAAAGCAAATTGTTGAGTAGTGTACATATTGAAAAATATAGTTCAATACCTTATCCAAGAATTAAGAGGTGAAAGCATACCTTTATTTTTAATTAAATATAATATATTATTGAGGATAGGCTGAATGATTGTTGATCAACAGATAATCGAATCCATCGAACTGGCTATAGTCACATTAGAATCTATTGAGAAAGAATTTCAGGCCTTATTCGAGGGAAGCGATGAAAAATTATCTTTTCTTGATATCAGAATGGAATATTTACAATTATTCAACAATCTAGCAATATCATTTCATCACACCAATACTATCAGATACCTGAGCCGCAGTGATTTGGGTACATCTATTTTCAAAAATGAGGTTGAGACTGCTCAGACTAAAGTCATTGATTATCGTAACTGGGTACTCAGTAATATTGTTACTAAGATCGAGTTGATTCTTGAAACCAGTGATAAACTGGAAAATTACGACAATAAATTCCTAATGATACTTGATAATTTGAATAGATTATCCTTCCCAGATGTATCATTCAAACGTAAGTTTGTCAAGAGAAAAGCGTTCACAGGCGATGACCACATCCTTGATTCTCTCATTCATGCAATAGAGGAATTGAGAAACAGAATTATAAGGCCAGTGATCAGCATTATTGAAAATGAGACTGGTGCTGGACAAAAAATTATAGATCTCTTTGGGATGTACCGTTCAAAATCTGGTAAAGAGATCAACATAGAGGAATTAACCAGAGTTTGTGAGATGTTGGCACTTGGTCTTGACACATCACCAGGATATGATGTGATAAAGGAGGCGGTTGATAATATGAGTCAAACTATCAAACAGGAAGTGGGTAGCTTGCGCATGCTATTATTTTCATCCTATGAGTATTCAGAAAAAAATTAATGATTTACTTATATTGACACGTGGATAGACACATAAATCGAATCTTAATCCCAGTATTGTGAGTGTAATTAATCTATCAGATATTAAATTAATAATTTTTGATGCGGATGGTGTGCTGGTGGAGGATGGGACTGCAATACCTGGTGCTCCTGAAGTTATTAATCAACTCCGCAAAGAAAAGGAGATTGTGGTTTTTTCAAACAATTCTACGAGACATCCAAATGCGGTCAGGGACAGATTGATTGCCCAGAATATCAATATTGATCAGGTGATCACCTCAAGTGTTCTCGCCGCTGATTTTTGCAAAAAGGAGGAAATACAGACTGTTTTTGTATTGGGTGAACATGGCCTGGTTGATATTTTAGAAGAAAATGATATCAGGGTTAAAACATGGTCAGAGAAAATAACAATTGATGAGAAGGACTTACCAGATGCAGTCATAGTTGGTATGGATAGAACTGCAACATATGATAAATTTGCACTCGCATCACAGTGTATTCTGAGAGGCAGTCGTTTCATCGCCACCAATCCGGACAAGAGTTTTCCCACACCTCGAGGATTGGAACCAGGTGCGGGTAGCATGATAGCAGCAATTGCTGCGGCTACCGAAACCGATCCCGAGATAATACTGGGAAAGCCAAACCCGTTGGGGTATGAATTGATTCTGAAAAAATTTGGTGTGAATTCTGATGAGGCATTAATGATAGGAGATCGATATGAAACAGATATTCTTGGTGCAATCCGGGCAAAAATTCCTGCACTTATTGTTAATACCGGAGTTGCACAAACCAGGGATAATCCGGGAAAATTTTTGGAACATCCCAAAGTACCGGTTATTGAAACTCTGGCAAGTTTATTGGATCTCTAGTAATCTAGGTTTTCTATTCTATTCTATCACAATATAACACACAGCTTCGAGACAATGAAATTGAATAAAATGTAACAACAGGGATTTTTGAGCATGTATTAATGGAGTGTTTTTATTTTTATTTAATGCATTAACCCAATTTTTGTTTATGAAGGTATAAAAACGAAGTTGCAATTAAATGATGGTAAGTAGAATTTCTGCTTAAGGATGAAAGATGAAAAATAAAAAACTAGGCCTAATCATGATGATGACCATAATTACTGGTACAATTTTTATCAGTAATGCTGTCACAACTTCAGGAGTCGGCTCACTATCTAGCGATGTTCAAGCGGGTGATGTGTACTGGTATGACATAACTGCATTTCCAACGTTCCAGCAAGTTATTGACACCTTTGGAGTTAATGATGAGGGTGGAGACACCACAATCGCTGTTTCTGGAGGCATGGAAGGTTCCAGAATTTATGCAAAAGTGTTAGGTACCCACCTTGAAAATATGGACTATTGGGATGGAAGTAATCTCGTAACAGCAGTTGCACCTACCGTTGATCTATCAATTGGTTTGATTACTGGTTCTCCCATCACCGTTGATCTAACCGTCAATGGTACCATGACCACCACAATATTACCAGCTGGTATTGGTCTACCACTACCAGTAATTTTCGGTACAACCACTTATTTCAATGTATCATACATACAGGATATACTCCTTCCTGTACCATTGTTCTTGAATGATGATTACACCACACACGAGACCCAACTCACTCAACTTGCCGCCCAGGCAACAAGTGAGGGCATTGGTGACATAACCGTTACCAATGATGGATCACAATTCAGAGTTGATGCTGATGTCACATTTGAAGAAGAGGCCAGTGTAGATATAATTGGATTTGCCTCATGGGCAAAAACCAATGGTATGCTACAGGAACTGAATTTTGAATTCTATAACACAAGCACCTCTCAAACAATTTTTGATTTTGATATCGATCTTGATATGGATTCCAAGGTGAATACACCAGTTGCAGTTGAGGTTGGAGATACCTTCTCCTACACCATCACAGATGCAAGTTTTGGTTATGACACCGCAGGATTTCCACCAGAAGAGGATGTAGATGGTATGCTGACTATGATTCAGAATAACTTCACCGCCTATGAAGGAATTACAGTTGCCGAGTTCAAGGTAATCGAAGTCGATCAGATGTATTACAGAGTAACTGGTGAGGTCTACAATGAGAGCAGTGATAGCTACTTCACAATTCCTGAAGCAGGAAATGAGATATGGATGGTTGGATTTGGTAAGATAGGACCGGGTATGCCCATGAATATGCTGATTGGTAATGACTTTGGAGATGGTGGAGATAATCCCCCAGATCTGGCACTAAGCACAGTCTTGACGGCAGATGAAATTCGTATGCATGCATCTCCTGGATTTGTCATTTCAAAAGATTATGACATCTATTCGGCTTGGGATAAAACCATGGATTATACAGTTGGTGTCGGTGCCACAACCTTCTTTGAAGGATTTGAGCAGGCCATCTCTGAAATCGATATGGAACATTTCTTTGAAATCAAAATCTTCTCCTCAACTACTGACGAAGCCGTATTTGTGGCCGGAATGGATGGTGGAGAAACCGCTGATGGCGGATACTCTTCCGATTTATCCATCAACTGGGATGTTGGAATCTGGCAGAATGAGACCAGATTTGAGGATCGCTGGGATGAGTTTGGTAACTGGTATGAAGTAGCAGTTGGATACAGAGGTATGGAAGTCAATACCACTGGTGCATTCAGCTTTGAAACCGCATATGACTTTACCGGAGCACATGACTTTGTCAAACTCGATGGTTACGTCAATGTTGATGTACGTGGATTTAATGAGAATGGTACAGAAGGATCATTTGAATTATCAATCAGTGATTTCATTCTGAAACTCGATGGAACTATGACAAGGGTCATTCCCATCGATACCTCAAGTGATACTACCACCCCCACCACTGATACAACTGATGATACTGATGATACATTAGACCTACCCGGTTTTGAATTGGTATCAGCTGTACTTGCATTCAGTTTTGTCACTATGGTAATAAGAAGAAGAAAAGCGTAGGAAATCTTAAAAATATAATAGACATATAATAATCAACTCAATTAATTTAATAATAAGCACATTTTCAGTTTTTATGATATTAACTTGAATAGTAGATATGTTAAATTTGTTAAAAAATATCATACCTGGATACTTGGTTTTCTGGTGATATTGTACATCATTATGGTTCCAATCGGGATGAATTCTATAAATATCCTAGGAGCTGATATTAGAACATATCTTTTGGATGAAGATGATGAAGAAGTATTATCAATAACATCAATTTCCAATGATCTGATATTCATTATCGATGGAGATGATGATTTATTTTCCCAACCAGTTTACGATTGGATCGCGGAATTCTCATTTGAATTGCAGATTAATCCAATAATACAGCAGTATACTAAACGCGCAGCTCCAGTACAGAATATCTATTCCATAGTGAGGCCCCTACTCGTCTCATACCTCACCACCCTACATATTGCCATTTCAGCTGCAAATGTTTCCTCCTTTGTTTTTATAAATGGAACACAGCAATTACTTGAAAACTGGAACACTGAATATCAACTTAACACATCTGAATCCCTTGAAAGAGCTGTGGATACCACTATTATTGAGATGACTAGTATGATAACTCCACTATCCTCAGGAATTTTTTATCTTGATTTACTTGAAAATTGGATTAATCAATTAT
>DAOUUM010000259.1 GCA_030668165.1 Candidatus Heimdallarchaeota archaeon | reverse complement strand
CTGATTTGTTGTTGGATTCGGTTCCTTTGATATATGAGTCTACAAGGGAACAATTAGCTAATGGTATTGACATAGTAATGGCTTCACCTAAGGTAGCCAGCCTCAATGATTCTCTCAACGAATTTTCCAACCTCATCGATGAGTATCTCCCACCAATCGACGTCGAAGGCATTGTTAAAAAGTTCAACGACTTTATAGGACCAATAATGGATTTCATCAATGGTACAGTTTTACAACTGGCTCTGGATATCCTTTCAGGTAAGGCTCTGGAGATATTGATGGATGTAGTACAGGACGCTATCACAGATTTGTTCAAAGGATCTTTTCCCTATATTGAGATGATCGTTACTAAAGTAGAGGGCCTCGTTGATCAAGTTTCCCAGGAATTTCCTGATTTAATTCCATTTTCTATGGAAGAGGACGGTGGTGGAATGTTAGAAATGTTTCTAAATATGTTGGAGTTGCTACGTAATCCAGCAACCTTCTTGATGGATTTGATCTCAGCTGTTGATGGAGAATTAGTAGTGTCATTCTTTGACAAGTTTATGTTGGATAATCCCGATTATTTGGTATCTATCAATGATATCATTCGTACATTGATGAAACCTTCTGTTGTTTTTGGACTAGTAGCCTGGGATCTGATGAAATTTGTAAGTGATGTTATCGAAGGTGACTGGATGGCTCTTAACATGCTTTCGGATGTGAGTACTGTTGCAATGGAGATCAATATTGCAGGCAGATCGGATCACTCCAGCATTAATATTGATGAAACTACCTTAGAGGAAAAGGTTCAGATTTTAATTTTTATTGGTGAGGCACAATCTATTGCCTTTGGAGAGATTATGAGGGTACTTGAGATCCCAGATAAAATAGTAGACAAAGACATAGAAAAGCAGCTTATGATTGTCAAATGTGTCGGTGAGCTGTTATTCTTTGTTTGGACTGATGGTTTGGATATACTCCTAGCATTGTATGGTGGAGCAACTCCTGGGGATGACAATAAGGAAAATGAAAACCTTCGAATAGATATGGTTATCACAGGAATTAGTGTAATATTCTGTGTATCCGGAACTGTCGCCTCCTATACACAAACCAAGGCAACTGAGAAGGCCATCACTTTTATTTTTAGCATCTCCAACCTAATTGTCAATATAATAAATATTGTTTGGAATATTGGGTTGTATGTGAAATATTTTGATGTGATTACCTTTGCTGAGGGATTTAGTTGGTTGTTCGGGATCATTGCTGATGTTGCTATGTGCATTTATGATGGTATATCTGACTTCACAGAAATTGCAGTAAAAAGCCCCCATGCTTACGTCATAGCTGCAATTATAACCATCTGTTTACAGTTTGCCAGCCTAATTATAAATATCGTCCAATTCGCATTTAACATGGTCTAATAAATAATTTATAAAATATATACTAAAATTCTACCCTTTACATTTTAAGCTCTAACTATTATTATTATTATTATTGAACTAACTATTTACTGACCTAATTCATGAATCTTTACTTACTTGGATAAATTGTATAGTAAGCAATTGCTCCTTGTACTTCTGCTACAAGATTCCCTCCCTTCTCGAATTTCTTTTCAATGCTAGTGAATGTACCAGAAATCCGAATTTTGAAGTCTGCATCGATTCATCCTCAAAATATCAAATAAGATCAGTCTTCACAATACATTCTCAATCCTGTTTTTATCAGAAGCAATGCAATATATACAGCTAACGGGACCCAAAATCCAACTACAGTAAAACCTGATGCTAGTGTTGATGTGACGATGGAGTGACAGATGTAGATGTAATAAACCTGTTTTCTGGAAAACAAGTAACAAGAAGCACAAATACAGGATTACTAGTATATTGAAAATGGATGTTTTTTCCATTAAAATAAATTCATATAATGTATAACAAAAATGATCCCCTAAATTTGTTAAATTGAATTGACTGTTTGCCAATAAAATTTATAGCATTTAATATATTTAATTTAGTTAATATTCAAACTATTAAATTAAATTTTGATAATAATTCGTAAAATCGAATTACCAAATATATGACATGAGCTATCCAAATAATAAAATAATTAATTATATACTATATGCTTTATATAAAAAAAATTCGTGTAAAATTGCATGGAATTGTTCAAATTGACGAGAGATTCAATTTCCGATTATCCTATTACTTATTAATAATTGGACATATATTTTTCATAGATAAGAAAAATTGAAAATTTCTCCATTTTTTCGCAAGTTGTGGAACAACTACTTGATCATAATCTGATCAAGCATCTTGGACGACAGGAAATGATCGATTTTTTATAATTTTGAAGTATGATGCTTATGACTACAAAAAGAATCCAAGAACCAACTTTTTCTATAAGAAATTATTTTATGGACTACCACGTCTCTACAAGGGGTTGTGGTCAAAATTAGGGAAATTATGCTGCTCTCTCGTGGCGGTCAAGGAGGCGTAACTTTAGGAAAAGTTCTTGCCTACACAGCCACATATGACGGCAAATACGCAGTGTCTATTCCAAAATATGGTGCTGAGAGACGTGGTGCTCCCATCACAACTTCAGTACGTATTTCTGATAAGCCAATCAAACGACATGCACAGATAGAGGATCCTACAGATATTGTAGCGATGGATTTCACATTAGCTCCACGTTTCTTTGCTCAAGATCCATTTAGAGGTGAGGGTACATTAACATTGAATTCCCCCACAAAACCAGAAGAATATTCAATTTACACACCCGAGAAATTTGGTCTTTGTAATATTCAAAAGATAACTATGGATGAGGGGCTAGTAAAATCAGGAAGTGCGATGACTGGTATACCAACCATAGGTTCATTCTTGAAAACCTCTGGTTTATTGAACATGGAAAGTCTGCACAAGGCAATTGACAAAATGTTTGCGGGATCTAGATACCTTGATGCCAATCACAAGGCAGTAGATCGAACATTTAACGAAACGGAGGTTTTCAAGAATGACTGATAAGGTGAAAATTCACCCCACAGTTCCTCCAATGGCTGGTGTAGCTGGTCGTACATCTGAATGGCGTACTTCTCGTCCTGAATTGTTCGAGGATAAGTGCACTAAGTGCATGCAGTGTATTTTACATTGCCCAGATGATTGCTTCATCATCAACGACGAGGGTTTCCCTGTTATCGAACAGTACTATTGTAAAGGCTGTATGATATGTGAGGGTGTTTGTCCCCATAATGCTATCATAGAAATACCCACTTTACCGGGTGGAGAGATAGATGCCATGAGCATCGAAGATGTGCTCAGATTGAATTATTCAAAGGAGAAAGACGAATAATGCTTAATGAAGATAAACATAAGAGAATAGAGATCTGGACGGGTAATCAGGCAATTGCAGAAGGAGTTGCTGTGAGTAGGCCAGAGGTAATCTCAGCATATCCCATAACTCCTTCCACTGATATTATCCAAGATCTTAGTGATTTTGTAGAATCAGGTAAGATTGATGGTGAGTACATAGGTGTTGAATCAGAACATGCAGCAATGGCTGGATGTGTTGGTGCTTCAGCTGCAGGTGCAAGAACATTCACTGCTACAGCATCCCAAGGTCTATTATACATGATGGAGATGGTTTATATCGCTGGATTCACCAGATTACCAATGACAATGACCGTGGTCAACCGATCACTCTTTGGTGGATGGAATATCTGGCTTGATCATCAGGATCTTTATTCTATGAGGGATACCGGTTGGATACAACTGGTTGCCAAGAATAATCAGGAAGCCCATGATCTTATTCCACAAAGTTTCAAAGTTAGTGAGGATCACGAGGTATATGTTCCATCTGCGGTAAATATAGATGGTTTTGTTTTATCTCATGTTGCCGGACAGGTTGAACCACTTGATCAACGTATGGTGGATGACTTCTTACCCAAATTTGAACCCTATTTCAAGCTAGATCCACTTGATCCAGTTTCGTTCGGCGCACTTACCCTTCCCGGAGAATACACCAGGCTCAGATATGAGCATTATGATGCATTAAACCGATCAAGGGATAAAATAAGAAAGGTTACTGCAGAATTTGCAGAAATAACTGGACGTGATTGGGGTAGATTAGTGGAGGTTTATGGACCTGAACACGCAGATGTAGGTGTGATATCTATGGGTACTATTGCAGAAGAGACTGAAGAGGCCATTGATCTTCTAAATTCGAAGGGAATTGGAAGTTTTGGAGCTACTCGTATTCGAGCCTTCCGTCCATTCCCAGTTGATGAGATAATAGATGCATCCAAGAGGTATGGTAAAATTATTGTCATTGATCGTGGTTTCTCATTTGGTAGTGATTCCCCAATGGTATCTGAGGTAAGAAATGTACTTTACAAGATCAAATCAGATACACCAGTTATAAGCCTAATAATGGGTATAGGTGGTGCAGAAACCCCCTACACACAAATTGCAGCTAATATTGAAAAGCTTATCAAGGAGGATAACTAAGATGGTCAAGACTAAAGAACTAATTAAAATAGAACTAGCATCTAACTCAATTGGGCAAGGGAATCTAGCTTGTCCAGGATGCAGTCTAAATGCAAATTTCAAACATACTTTGTCTGCTTTGAAAGGTGATGCCATAGTAGTAGTTCCTGCTTGTTGTACCAGTGTTATTCAGGGAGCAGGTGAGGGATATGGTATGCGAGTACCTATATTTAACACTGCATTTGCTGCAGCCCCTGCAGTAGCGTCTGGTATCAAACGCAAATTGAAAAGAGATGGTAACGATCATACCCAAGTTATTGTTTGGGCTGGTGATGGTGGAACATCTGATATCGGTCTTGCAGCACTATCTGGTGCGGCTGAGAGAAATGAGGATATCATTTACATCATGTACAACAATGAGGCATATCAGAATACTGGAGTCCAAAAATCCGGATCAACTCCTCGTGGATCAAGGACAACAACAACAGCAACAGGTAAGACAACACGATCCAAATCCATTGCTCAGATGATGGTT
>DAOUUM010000370.1 GCA_030668165.1 Candidatus Heimdallarchaeota archaeon | reverse complement strand
TGATCAAAAGAATATGTCACCTCTATCATGAGAGGATCGTGTTTGGAATCCATTGGTCTGTGTTTGTATTCCCATTCAAGAATAACTCTCCCGTCCTCTGTCATTTCTAAATTTCTGGTTCCCTCATCAATCGGTGCATAACTCACTATTCCTGCACCTTGGGGTAGTGTAATAGTGTTCTTATAATCTACCTTTGCATAAACATTCTCTCCATCCACCTCAAGTGAAAAGTCCACTGATTGTGAATTAAAAATGACATAAAAGCCTGTGTCTTGTACGATATCTGGATCATAATAGGCGTCAATTGCGTATTCGAATGATCGTCCCTCTGGAATTATCGCAAAACGATCACCAAGATCCTGGATACATCCAGTGCTAAAACCACTACATGATTCACTAAATTCAATGGAATCGCCTGTCTCATGATCCCAAAAATCTCTAACAAGGATATCTGTGGTGTTAATGAAGAAATGCAAGGTCACACCGGATAATTGTTCCCAGTATAATATCCCGGTTAGATGGGATATGGGCCTATTATCACCAATTGGGGCATCATATGCCACACTCTCTACAATGTAGACATCTGTAGGTGTGGAAGGTACAATAAGATCATCATTCTCATCTATTTGAGCAGTTCCATTGTTGATTAGGATTGCTGAGAATGAACTAGGAGCAATTAATAGAAATGCAAGAAGTAAAAACAATGTACGAACCTTCACCATTTACACCTTTTATTTAAATTAAGAATGCGACAAACCTATTTGAATATATGTACCTTTGCGATTATTTTTACCTAATTACACACTTGATACGTCCCTCATGCAATATCATTTCTACAATATACTGATTAAACCTTTATTTAATTTAATATTTTTTACATCTCATTCCTTATTAAAATAACGGGACCTACCTATTAATATCCCAAATACCAGTCCCAAAAAGTGAGCAAATACATTGGTATTCGCTCCTGATGCGAAAATAAATAGAATTATGGAGACAAAAAGTACTTTTTTTGCATTTGGATTCTTTGTCTTGTGTTGATAACCAAAAACACTACCTAGTAGTCCAAACACTGATCCAGATGCACCTACCATGACTGCGAAGGGCTCAAAAAATATGAGAGCACTGAAGAGACTTGCTGCGACTCCGGTAATTAGATAAGTAAGTATAATTGTCTGATCTGGGATTCCATCCTCCTCCAAACGGAAACCGTAAACAATTAAGAATATCATATTACCTCCTAAGTGAGCTATGCTGGAATGTGTAAATATATTAGTAATTATCACCCATAAAAATCCAGAAGCTAGATGATTCAATGAAAATCCGAACATAACAATGGCAAGATCACCCGTACTCATTATGGAACCACCTATTATGGAGGTGATAACATAAAATCCAACATTGATTGCAGCGAGTAACATAGTCGGGCCTTTGAGATCTTCAAAATCTTCTTCCATGAGCTTCTACCATATTGATCCATTATAATCTATATTATCTAATTCTAATTTATTCTTCTTTTTTGGCTTTTTTGGAATTGTATAACCTACCACCCTCATTCATGAGCCATAATACCCAAGATAGAGAGATCAAAATCATCATTACCACAGAGATAGTCCCAAATTCCTCAATATCATCGAAATTATTCAAATTAACAAATATCGAGAAATATCCATCACTTGAAATATCACCAGAATAGGAAACTGGTAGATAAAAATTATAATATCCATAAATTGTGAATCTGAGATTAATGGCATATGATCCACTACTGGTCTGTGTAAATGTATAATTATATGAGTACTGGAAATCTTGGTAAATACTGACATTTATTGATCCTCCTAAATCCAATAGGTCCCCATCAGAATTTTTAACATCAAATTCAACATAATAAGTCTCATACATCTTTAGATCTACGTTTTCAGCACCAACAAGTTCTGAATTAACCGAATAATCAACCATAACTGATCGAGGTTCGATTAAATAATCTATTGTATCTCTGGCAATCTGTCTATTGTTTACATCAGATCCACTTCCAACATAATCCGTAATTTGTCCAATATTATCAAATAGCAATTGTGAGCTGAAAACCATCACTCTTCCCTCTGAATTAAATTCCGATGCCATGAT
Organism: Candidatus Heimdallarchaeota archaeon; assembly: GCA_030668165.1. Classification (GTDB taxonomy): domain Archaea; phylum Asgardarchaeota; class Heimdallarchaeia; order Heimdallarchaeales; family Kariarchaeaceae; genus JAJRQD01. Next base: position 1,484 of record DAOUUM010000370.1, on the reverse strand, counting down.
CACTGCTTTATTATTCTGATACCCTATCTCATGAACAATAGTTGAATCTGCATTATCATTAGATAGCAATAATTCAGGTCCAAAAGAAGCAAAAGATGTGCTAGGAGCTAGAATATCCTGAAGTGAGGATGTAACCGCATCCCTGGGGCAAATACTTATCCTGTCATCTATATTAGTTGTCGTGCAGGGGTAGATAGAGAGTTCCTCAGTATTTATAGATATACCAGTTCCTTGTAGAATTTCATTCAAAGTCCCGATATTTGTCGTTGTGTACTCATATTCTTCTGCCCTCATGAACCCACCATTTACCATAATCAGTAAACTCTTTCCATCCACATTAACAAAATCATGAATGGCTTGGATTTCCTGTGTTGAGTATGATATCTCTGGATCTGCTATCACTAAAACGTCATAATAATCCAAAATTGATGATGTTAATTCCCCTGTGCGGTGTTCATCTATCAGATGACCACGTTCCTCGAGGATCTGTGATACCTTGGAAAATTGCCCACGTGGACCGTTACTTGTGAAGTAACCTGAAGGAGTGTCATTATCGTGGGAGGTATCAAATAATATTTTGCTCTGTAGATATCTGGTGACAGATGAATAAGTGATATTTGCATTTTGTAGTATTTCACCACTCTCAGTAAAATATATTCTACCTAAATTCTTGGCAATGTTTGGATTGATTACAGTGAAATTTAATTCAAATTGATTTAGACCAACCTTAACATCAAAAGATGTCTCAATTCCAATTTGAACTCCTGAGGTATAATCAGTATCAATGATGGTGGATACTGTAGCATTTGAACTTGAATACAGATAGAAATCAAACGATTTGGTAATCCCCTGTAATTGATTTCCATAATAATAATTATTATCATTAAATTTGTTTGGACTGGACGAAATATAACTGCTAGCAGAATTTTCAAGTATGTCAGCCAATGCTTTGTATGCGCTGTAAAAATCAACTAAACCCCTACCCTGAGCCTCTACGGGTTCATACACATCTCTTCCTGAGCTCAAAACTGCTTCTCTGATTTGATATACATTGGCTTCTGGAAAGGCTTGCATCAAGAGTGCAATTCCGCCAGAAATCTGCGGTGTTGCCATAGAAGTACCAGTCTCACTGGCAAAACCTCCAGTTGTACCATTGAGGGATAGAATTGCATTTCCAGGGGCTACAATATCTGGACCTGTGTAATCATTAACAGATGGTCCAAGTGCGGTAAAACTCCAAACACCATCAATCTCATTATTTGCCATATATGCAGCACCCACACCAATTACACTCTCTAAACCTCCTGGTATATCAAGCGACGCACCATAAGGACCTCTATTTCCTGCTGCGGCTACTACAATAATTCCTCGTTCTTCTGCCTCTAACAAAATGGTTCGAAATAGATCCTGCTCACCTAAATACAGAGCGCTACCCAAACTCATGGAAATGATGTCAACATCGGCCTGAATAGCCTTGTCTATTC
>DAOUUM010000224.1 GCA_030668165.1 Candidatus Heimdallarchaeota archaeon | reverse complement strand
TCAGATGACCACCGAGAAGCCTGTTAAACCGATGAGTGAACCTGAAGTGAGAGAAATCGAGGTGGTCGTTTCTACAACATCCCCTGGATCAACTGATATGGTTACTAAGCTGACAAAAATTATAGCTGAAAAAACTGGCTATCCGGTGGAAATGGTTGAACCTGATATGGCATTGGAGGAGGATCTTGGAATAGATTCTATCAAAATAGCTGAGATATTTGGGGATATCAGAGAACAATTTGGCTTGGAATTGGATGAAGATCTGAACTTGGCTGATTATCAAACCACCACTGAAATTGCAGCTTATTTTGATCAGAAATTATCATCTGGTGAAGTGAAATCCAAAGCAAAAACAACTAAAACTAGTTCTACAAAGCCTGTGATTAAGCAAAGAGCCAAGCAGGTTGAGAGTGTGGTGGATGAGAATATATTACAAAAAATCATTTCTCATGTATCCACGTTAACAGGGTATCCAATTTCAATGATATCTGAACACAATTCACTGGTTAATGATTTTGGTTTTGATAGTGGGATGACTGAGGAATTGACATCCATTCTGAAAAGTGAGCTGAAAATATCCTCAATTGCTGAGTTTGACACCATTGGTGAGCTGGCAAAATCACTGGGTAGTGATCCGGTTCCGGTAAAAAAAGCCAAAGCTAAATCAGAACCCAGAGGTAAGAAAACGGTTAAAACAAGCAAAACTGAGATAATATCCTATTTGACCGCAGCAATTTCTGAGAAAACTGGTTATCCTGAATCAATGTTTGAGATCCATGAGGATCTTGAGGAATCCTATGGTATCGATTCTGTCAAGGCTGCAGAGATTATCACAGTTGCAATCGATAAATACCATGCACCTGAACTGGAGATTGATCTTGCAGAAATCAACACGATTGAGAAAATAACGGAGTACATACTGCAGAATGCAGGTACAGCAAAACCCAAATCTCAGGATATTGAACTGGGTGAATCAGTTGAATCCAAATCAACCCACAGATATGTTATCCGAAGCAATAAATCTGAATCAAAAACCAAATTCAAGGGATTCGGATGTATTATCGGAAGGAAATCCACTGAACTCAATGAGTTAGCAGAGCGAACCGGGTTGTCTCTTAAACCATCAGTTAAGAAAATTGAGGGTCTAAAGGATGGTGCAACTCTTTTGTTCTACAATCCAACTAATTCCACCATAGGGTCAATATCTGAATTATTTAAATTTCTGAAGGAGGAAAATACTGTAATCGGTAAATTGGTTCTAGTAATTAAACCCAAGAAAAGCAGTGATAATTCAATCCATTCACTCAATCCAATTCAGGGTGCTATGGCAGGTATGTTCAAGGCATTTGCCATGGAATTCCCGTATATCTCCACCAAAATAATTGTGATAGAATCAATTGATCAAGTGGGAGATGAACTGGATCTTGATGGAACCGAGGTAATTTTCAATAAGGGTAGACGAATTGTTGCTCTGTTTGAGGAGGATCTGAAGGATATCGACTGGAAAATGCCAGCAGGTTCCACTCTGGTGGCATCCGGTGGTGCTCAGGGAATTACTTTCGAGATCGTGAAGAAGATTGCATCTCATAATTCAAACATCATCCTGCTGGGCAGGACAAGGATTAGGGATGATGCCGCGGAAATTGCAAAATTGACAGCTGAAGAGAAACAGCAGAGAAAAATGGATTACATGCTGGAACTGCGTGCAACCGGTGAGAAAGTAACTCCGGTTATCCTTGAGAAGAAATGGTCAATAATTGAGAAGTCTGCAAATGTCTATTCCGCAATCCATGAATTGGAAAACCTTGGATGCAAGGTATACTATGAACCACTGGATATTCGTGATAAGGATGCAATCAAGGAGGCATTTGACAAGTTATATCAGAAAACAGACAGCTCCGTGGATTACTTCATTCATGGTGCTGGTATTGAGATTTCTCGACCCACCCGATCAAAATCAATTGATGAATTCAATCTCGTATACGATGTGAAAACACAGGGTTTCGAGAATATTCTAGATAATCTTGAACTGGATAGAATAAAGAGAATAATTGGTTTCAGCTCAGTTGCTGGTAGATTTGGTAATGCCACACAGGTGGATTATTCCGCAGCTAATGAGTATCTGACCAAGAGATGTGCTGAGCTATCCCAGAAGGGCATCAATGCCTCCACTATTTCATGGTCTGCATGGGCAGATGTGGGAATGGCCACAAGAGGTAGCACCATGAAGGTACTCGAATCAATGGGAGTAACAGCCATACCTGCAAAAGAAGGAATTCAGAGATTTGTATCTGAATTTGTTAATGGTTCAGAGATCGAGGTGGTGATCTCAGGTGAACTGGGCAAACTAGCTGAAAAAGCAACTTGGTTTGAACCTGACTACAAAAGAGGTATAATGATAGATGAATTGGATGTCAAAACTGGGAGCACATCACGAGTACTGAAACTCAGCAAGGATAAATACCTTGATGATCATAGAATCGAGGGAAAAGCTGTTCTCCCAGGTGTAATGGGACTCGAAACCATGGTGCAGACCTACAGAGCCTTTACTGGTAAGGGAGTCTCCTCAATTCATGATATCAGATTCCAGTCTCCAGTTAAATTACCCAGGGACAAGGATCTGGAAATTATTACATTTCTCAGTAAATATGGTAATTCAGCTGAATTGCAGTTGAAATCCAAATTCTTGGATGCTGATGGAAATCAGCTAGGTGATCTCAGAGATCATTTCAATTCAAAATTAGTCTCCTCCAAATGGACACCTGGATATCCTGTAATGAAATTAAAAGAACTGGAGAAGGTGAAGAAGCAGGTACTGATGTCCAAGGATGAGATCTATTCGATGTACTTTCATGGTCCAAGTTATCAGATATTGAAAAATCTCAGTTCAATTACAAATAATTCAGTGATATGTGCCTTCAATAGGCCCAAAAAAGGAATGTTTGAGAGGAAGGTAAAGCTGGAGATCGATCCACTTGCTATTGAGGCCGCATTTCAGAGCGCAGGTCTTCACTTGGCAATATCCTCACAGATCATGGGTCTTCCCTCTGGTATCAAGATGCTGACACTGTTTGAAGGTGGTGAACCCTCCTTCATCAGAGCATATCACAAGTCGACCAATAAAACCCATTCAGTATATGATGTGGAGGTCATTGATGATGAGGGTATCTGTATTATTAGATTAGATGGTTATGAAATGATAAATGCAGGTACTGTAGAGAAAATCAATCTTAAATTCAAAAAGGATGATTCTATCACATCAGTTCATCATCTTGCAGGCAAGGTGAATAAGGATTTATTCTTAGTTGATGTAAACCCTCTTTCCAATGTTTCTGAAGCATTCCTCAACACAGTGTTTAGCAAGGCTGAACAGCAAAAATATAATCAGATCAAGGTTAATAAGAAACGCTATGAACGGTTAGCTGGTAAAATAGCTGCAAAACTAGCAATTAGTTACAATTTCAAAGTTGCTCTCGATGAAGTTGAAATTGAGAAGGATGAGAATAAGAGTCCTTATGTGGTATTGGACGATAAAATTCATGTATCCATCTCACACTCAAATGGTATCGCTATGGCAATAGTTGGTGATGAGACTGTTGATGTGGAAGTAATCGAAAAACGCGATGAGGCATTTGTTCAACAATTTTTCAGTAAAAAGGAAATAGGGTCCTTGAAACTGGATGAAAATGACTCTGCAACAGTAACCAAACTATGGAGTATGAAGGAGGCACATCTCAAACGTATGAGGATTGGATTGAAAACAGATGTCAAGAAAGTTACTGTGGATCTAAAATCAGATGCTCAGGGTTTGGTATCCTCAAAAGAGGGTAAAAGTACCTGTAATTCATATTCGTTGAATAATTGGTTAATAACTATTGCTGAGAAATAAGTTCAAAAAATGATTATATCTAAATTATTCTCTATATTAAAGGATAAAACATTATTAGCAAAGATGTTTAACATTAATTGTGTGTATAGCTATTCCTAAGAAAGTCATAAAAATTGACAAGGTAAAAAATATAGCTGTCGTTCAAGATAATGATGCCGAGATAGAGGTTAATATCTCATTAATTGAATCCTTAAACGAGGGGGACTATGTGCTAGTTCAATCTGGATACGCCACACAGGCTATGGATGAAAAAGAAGCTGAAGAGAGCCTATCCCTCTGGAGATCTTTTAATCAGGAAGAAAAATAGTTATCAAATTGTAAAATTAATGATTTCAGTTTATTAGGTAGAACACCTATCTCTGCTGTGAACTCAACATTATTGACAGGAATAAGCACTTTGGCAAGAGGGATTTTTTGATTATGACAAAATTTACTGATTATTCCCCATTCTGCCTTATGGGTATCGTTCGGTTGAATTTCAAAATTATCTGAAAATATAATATTATCCATATAATTTTCATCATACTCAATTAATGGCTGATGAATTGTATCTAATATCAATACTTTGCAATTTGAAGTATCAGAGGACAGATCCATCAATAATTCCTCAACATTGATACTATATGAGAAATAAACCCTAAGATTGCCTGATTTTTCCACATCCTTGATTTTTTGATAAAGATGATATGCAAATGAATCATCAGAACAAAATGGATTTCCCAACATCATTACATGTAGAATAGAATTGTTCCAAAACTTTGTTATTCTACTGAGCAATATAATTCCTCTATGAGGTGTGCAGGATTTTGCCTTCTTTATTTTGTAGAACAATTTGAAAATTATTGAATGAGTGAGAGCTGCATGTCAAACAAGGATCAAAAACACGGACTGAAGATTCTATGTAGCGTAATGTCTCACCAGTGGGTTTCTTAACTCCATTTAGTTTAGCTCTTGCTACCTTTAATAAGGTCAAATTTATTGCTGGATTATTAAATGTGGTAGCAACAATAATATTAGTCTTTTCTATTTTACCTTCTTGATTGGAATGGTATGCATGAATTACAGTACCACGTGGGGCCTCAATAATGCCAACCCCCATAGCCTGTGATATAGGGGATTTTATCCTATAAGGTTGATCACTCATTGCTTGTAAATCCTCCAGTATCTTGATTGCATTTTCCAGACAATACATAATCTCCATCACTCGGGCGTGATTATTGGCAAAATTATCCGTGGTGTACCTTCCAAATTGATTTCTGAATTTATCAAGCATGTCCGAGGCGTATTCTGTTGGTATTGTATCATAAATTTTTTGACGTGCTAAAGGACCTACTTGCAAAATAGATGACTCTGCCTCTGATTCATGTCTGTAATATGGGAATTTAGTCCATGAAAAAGGATAGTGTCTTTCCTCGATATATTCTGAGTAACCTGCCCCTCGGAATCGATCCTTTTCTGTACCATCAGGTCCAATAATAACACTTTCTCCATCATAGAGCGCAATCTCTCTATTTGGGCTAATTAATCCAAGTTGATGAGTACTCAAATGTTCATATTTCTTCATATCTTCAGGTACCGCATCAATCAACTGCCAAGCAGTATCAAGTACTTCTTTAGTAATTGAAACGAGTTCCTTACCCTCTCTTAACAGATTTAATCTGTCATTTTCAGT
>DAOUUM010000107.1 GCA_030668165.1 Candidatus Heimdallarchaeota archaeon | reverse complement strand
AGCTACTGGTATGAACTTACCCTCGACATCTGAGGCTGAGACGGAAGAAATATTTGAATTGGTGGAGAAATACTGTTTGGAACTGGATAGATCATATAGTGATTTCAAGAAGAGTTATTTTACCAGAATTCATATCACCAAAAATGAGGAAGAGAGGAAGGAGGTAATAGATCATTATTATAACACATGGCACCCCAAACCACCTCGAGAATACTTTGATCAACTCTATATTGGTACAGTTGAGCAGATTATTGATAAATTGGCCCTTTTCAAAGATAGATTTGAATTTGATTCATACATGTTTGCAGCTTTGGGAACCGATTCTATTGATGACCCAATAAGTCTAATATTTGAAGAAATTGTTAAGGATCTAAATTAACTGCTTTCCAACTTAATTCTCAATTCCTCATAATGTTTCATATCATAGGGATCGTAGATAATGCTGAAATCTCGTATCGCTTTAGATGATTTTATACTATAATATCCTGTTGCGACATAGATTGCTGTGAAAATTATTGCTGGGAGCCAGAACAGGTCGCCAAAGGATTCATACAGATCAAAATATACCACAATAGCAATAATAATGGGATAGAGTACACCAGATATTGTTAACAATTTTTTCTTTTCTTCCACTGAAGTCATTATATTTTTGAACTGGCCTCCCAGAAAAATGGAAACAAATAGAGTGACAACAATGAATACCCACAGTCCAAATATTGAGCCTAGAAAAGTGAATATTAGCATGGATAATGGAATTCCAACGTAGATGCTCCAGGAGGTTCTTAAATCTGGATCAACACTGTATCCCCGATCATCAACCAACCATACTGCTTTTTTAAGGGGATTGGGGATCTCAATGGGTTCTAAATAGGTGTCAAATGCCTTGTAGAAGAGGAATTCTTTGTTAGAGTTCTCATCCAATATGGTGTGTTTACATTGACGATTGAAACATTGAAGGGCATTGTTATCAACACCATCAACTGTGATCCTTATGTGTTCGTAATTTTCCCCACATTTCTCGCATTTGGTATCGGAGAATTCTCCACTTCTACCTGTCAATTGCCAATTATCCTTTGACATAAACAGCGATAATCCATGCCATATTAAAGGATAAATATCGTATTGCCATATTTTGTAAAACGAATAGAATACATTGATCTGAATTTAATCCAAGACAAGTATCTGAATTAATAATAATTGCAAAAAATAAATCTGCACTTGTCAAAAGAACTAATCCTTTTATTTATAAGTCATATTGTTATTTAGATAATTGTAGCTATCTATGTCGGAGCAATACAATTCATTAGATGAGAGCATAAATAAATATAGAGAGGATTTTCCAATTCTCAAGAGAAAGATCAGAGATAACAAAACACTGGTCTATCTTGATAATGCAGCAACCACTCAAAAACCAATACAGGTAATAGATGCTATCTCAAATTATTATTCCAATGTAAATTCAAATGTTCATCGAGGCATTCATGCATTATCTGAGGAGGCCTCAGAATTATACGAATCCGCCCATCAAGTAACATCAGATTTTATTGGTGCAGGATTTAAAGAATTAATTTTCACAAAGAATACCACAGAGGGTTTAAATATTGTAGCCAATGGATTTTTGGACAGATTGCACAAGGGTGATGAGATTGTATTGTCAAGATTCGAACATCATTCAAATCTTGTTCCCTTTCAACAACTAGCTCATAAAACAGGCGCAATCATCAAATTTATTGAAACTGAGAATTATGAGATGTTAGATCTGGCATCAGCTGAGAAAGTAATCACTGATAAGACCAAACTTGTCTCATTTCCTCACATGAGTAATGTGCTCGGATCAATATCTCCAGTGAAAGAATTGACAAAAATTGCCCATGAACATGGAGCTTCAGTTCTTGTTGATGCAGCTCAATCAGTTCCACATATGAAGGTGGACGTAAAAGATATTGATTGTGAATTCTTGGCCTTTGCAGGTCATAAAATGCTTGCTCCCATGGGATCTGGTGGATTGTATGGTAAGGAAGAGGAATTGGAAAAACTATCTCCCCTCTTGTTCGGTGGTGATATGATCAGATCTGTTTCATTTGAAGATGCAACCTGGAATGAGTTACCATGGAAATTTGAGGCAGGAACACCAAATGTAGGAGGTGGAATTGGACTGGGTGCGGCTGTGGAATATCTGAATGATATTGGCATGGATAAGGTTAGGAAAATTGAACATTATCTAACTGATTATGCAATGAAACGTCTCGCTGAGTTGGATTACATCACGGTTTACGGACCCCCAGCAGATCAACGTGGAGGCGTTATCTCATTCAATGTTAATGGAGGTAAGAATGGAATATTTGTCCATCCTCATGATGTTTCAACTATCATGGATGAGGAAGGTATTGCTATCAGGGCAGGTCATCACTGTGCTCAACCCTTAATGGAGGCCATGTGTGTTCCAGCTACATCACGTATGTCATTTTACATATATAATACAAAAGAAGAAATTGATCTCACTATTGACACCTTGGAAAGCGTACAGAAAATATTTAACAGTTAGAGTCTCTTAGACATGTACAGTATTTCCTCATCAAGATTGAGTCCATATTTTTCAAAGAGCTCATAATCATTTGAAAATGGTCTGATTCTGAACATGCGTTGATCATAATAACCTTTCAGTCTATAGTAGACCAGTAATTCATTCAGGAGTGGAATTCTTGAGGCCTCATTTCTATTATCTGAGAAGGGTCCAAAAATAACAATTTGATTGGTCAAATTCTCAATTAATGAAAATATTACCCCAACAATTTGATCATCCTTGGTGGCAATAGCCCAACCTGAGTCTTCAAGTGGCTGAGTCTCATAGACCCTTACATATTGTTTCTTGGAGATAAATAATCTGCTATCCACATCCAGCTGTAATCTGATGAGTTCATAGGTTCTATCCAGATCCTCTTTCTCAACTCTTCTGATAGTATAGGGATGAATATCAAGATCATAATCTGGTGATATCACTCCCTGGTACATCTGTAATACAACTTTGGAATGACCGAATCCAGATTTTTTGAAAATTCGGTGACTTCTCTCATCACTTACAAATTCAGCGATCACAACCTGTATTCCATCATTCTTGAGATTTTGCATGGATTTTTTGATCAATTCTTTTTGCACAGTCTCGGAGCTCGGATGATTCAGATCAACAAATGGATAGCCTATTTTGGCATAGGCTCTTTTTCCAACGAAATTCTCAATAAAACCTAGCATGTTATCATTCTCATCCTCGGCAACCACTATAGAATTTCCAGAATTATCTATTGAACTTAACTCATTTCGGTACTTTTCCTCTGATTTTGGATATTCAAGGCCTGAGTATGTCTTACTATGCTCAGCATGCAATTTGCTTAGAAAATTGGAATCACCAATAGTGGCTCTTCTAAACTTTAGCAAATTTTTTTTACCAAATATCCACATGTGTCTAGTATAAAATTGGGTTTGATAACATATAAATTATTAGTTTTGAGAAACAAAAATTGGAGATGTACTCTGAACTTTTTATCCTATGGAAAAGATGGATTTGTGTTTGGGTGTTTCTAACATTTTAGAAACACCAAGTATATAATTTATCAAATTATACTTTAGATGTATATGACTGAGGATCTAAGTGAATATCTCAAAGCAGATGATATTTTTGATTATAATCATCCAAGAATACAAGAAATAATTGATGAACTCAATTTAGACGGAAAAAGTGAAAAAGAGACTGCAATTAAGCTATTTTATTATGTGAGGGATAAAATTACCTATTCCGTTAAGATCGATTCATTTGAATACTCGACATTCAAGGCAAGTGAGAGCCTTAATTCAACTCATTCCTATTGTATCCCCAAGGCGATTGCCTTATCTGCACTGGCCCGTGCAGTTGGAATACCTAGTAAGATCCATTTTGTTGATTTTGTTAATCACAAATTATCTCCTGAGATAGAGGAACTATGGAAAACCAAGGTAATGGCAGGGCACTGTTTTTCAGAACTATACCTCGGTGGAGAGTGGGTAAAAGCAACACCAGCACTTGATGTCGGAACCTCTAATAAGCATGGGTTCAAGTTGGTTGAATTTGATGGTAAGAACGATGCGATGCTACATAAGACAGATATTCATGGTAATCTACATGCTGAGTACATTAATGATCGCGATGCTTACTCATATTTTCCCTTTAAAGTTGTGATGAAAATATTTAAGGATAATTATGATTTGGTTCATCTGTTAGAAACTCTATCCAATGGTAGAGATATACCGAGTTTTCAGTAAATTAATACCCGATATCAATTACAGGATTAATTGAGTAATTAAGTTGCTTTCAAATGATATAATTTAAAATAATCTAGTAAAGAACCATAATGTGACTTTCGCGATTGTTACAGATACTGCAAATGATCTACCACCTGAAATAGTGGAAAAATACAATTTGCATCTGGTCCAGACCAAGATATCATTTGCTGAAGAGACTCTATCAGATAATGAAATCACCATAGATGAGATGCTTGATCGATTTAATAGGGGAGAGTATGCCCGGACATCATTACCTCCGCCAGGTGACTTTGTAGCTGTGTATGAAAATGCGAAGAAAGAGAGTAGTTCAATTTTATCCATCCATGTATCATCTAAACTCTCCGGTATACTGAATAGTGCCAATTCCGCAGCTCAATATGTGGAGAATGCGGATATCCGTTTGTTTGATACAATGAATATATCAATAGGATCCGGATATTTTGCAGCTCTGGCAGGTCATCTGAGAGATCATGGTTTTAGTCTAGAAAAAACTATTGAGACCCTGACCCAGACCCGTGAGAAAATGCATATCGAGGTTTATATTGATGATGTGGATTATTTACGGCGTGGAGGAAGAGTAAATACTGCACAATTTGCATTTTTGAAGGTTTTTAATTTTAAACCCCTGCTACAATGCAATGATGGTCGGTTGGAACTACAAGGGATTGGTTTTGGCAGAAAGGGCTCCTTAAAGAAGATTTCAAAAAAAATATTAAAAATATATGATGAGTATGAGTCACCCATGTTGATAGTTGGAGCATCAAATAGGAGAGAGGATATTGCTTTGTTATGGGAATATTTGGGAGAACTGAGCAATCATGATGATGATAGTAAGATGGAACTCATCATTGGCTCCACACTAATTTCACATACAGGTCCTAATTCATCTGGTATTGGTATTGCACCAAGTTTTAAATCATTTGTAGAATAATTGATTGTTATAATTTAGATGCCTAATACGTTTAATCCGATAATAACAAGCATTAGCAGAATATTTCCCAAGAATAATGCTGGGATGAGCCAGAATTTTGGTGATTTGCTCATCTCAACACCAACTTTGCTATAATCCTCATCCTGTGGATTTTTGTTATTCTTACCGAGATCTACTAGTGTGATAATTGAAAGCAAGAGGGGAATTCCACTGAATATATAGCCAATCATGCCCCATCCAGCCCAGATTCCATATAGGAGTGCTAGGAAGGATTCCATACCAAAGAAGAATACTACCGTCATACTCAGAAATGAGCTGTTATAATATGCAATCTCCATCAATAATGATTTATTGGCCATATCCTCGGTGATATTTATTATCCATAACTTCTTGGCTAATTTTTCATTTCTTGATCCATAGAGGAAACGCAATGCAATTGCACTGACAATGAGTCCTAGATAAGCGTTAAAATAGAGGGAAGCATTATCAATTCCTGCTTCTGGTCGAGGGAAGAAACTTCTGGGTGTGAATTGGACCTGTAATTCATCACTACCGATATTTCCATGTCCATTGTAGTAAATATTTCCATAGGGATTGATTACAATTTTGATAAACATCCCCTCAGTTATGGGCATGTCCTCAGAATTACTAGTAACCAGTGGTATTTTGAATTCAAAGAAACTATTTGTACTTTTTCCATATTCTGCCTCAAATTCGGGAGAATCAGCATCATCAACTCCTGGTTGAAAGTCACGAGCAATCTCACAGGGTGAACATTTATGAAGATCATATTGGGTAGTATTCTCACCATTATAATATGCAATTTTTCGATCCAGTGTGTTTTGCATCTGAAGATTGATTGGTTCAGGTGCAAACGCTATACCCACGCTCATACTTCCATTGGCCACAGGGTCAGAAATTTGTGTCAAAAAAGTAACCAATACGTAAAGATAGTCATTATCCTTTAACATCACCAATTCAATCTGGACTTCAGTTGCTGATCCCTCCTCAAATACTAGGGTATCAACATTTTCTTTGAACTGTTCTTCAGTAGTGAACCATTCATCGGTAGTCAATTCACCATCTATTTCTGGACTTGTTCCAGTGATTTGTTCAACATATATTGATTCAAAGGGAAAAGCTGATGCATTGGTAATCAGAATTATCATTGCTAAGATTGCGATTCCTGAAGATAACATGGAATTTTTTTTCATATAATTCATTTTCATACCCCGAAATGCTATTAAAAATATGTCGGCTTCCGAAAAATTAATTCTCCGTCTAATATCAATTTCTTTAATTTATTTCGCTAATCCGAATTGGTTTATTGATTTATCAAATATAATAAAAAATCGAGTATAAGTAATATTCTTCAGAGAGATAGATTTACTTTATTTAACCAATGTATGTATACTCAGCGCCAAAATTTCAAATGCTCAAGTTCTCACTATTGATTATTTGATCAAATATGGTATATAGTCACAAAAGGTAGATTTAATCTATCATTCTCAAATGTCTCGGGATAAGACTAAAAAAGAAAGAAGCTCTTAGCAGAGATATACTAAGGAGAAAAGGAATGGTAGGTTATAATCAAGAAAAATCTTTGATTAATGGATTAATCCTTGTCGTAATTTCAGATCTTGGACCTGAATTAATAGCAAATATATCACCAATACGTGAAGAGGATGCCTTGGTAACTGCACTCCATATGGTGTCTTTGGCAGGTCTTGAAGATTCAGTACAAGAAGATGATTCCAAAATTATCGGTCCCTTACCAGTTAAAGGTACTCCAGATTACAGGGCATTATATTACTCACATAATTTGAAGGCAACAGGCGCGACTGATGAAAGATTAATTGAGCATGGTGCAAAGGTGGGTGTGATTCTGATCTTTGATACCTCAGAATTGCCAAAGATTAGAAGAGCCGCTGGATTGGTGGAACCCTATCTCAAATTGTATATGTCAAAAGTAGGGGAGACCGGAGAACTGACCAGAAAATATGCTCAAGATATGTATACCCATATTGTGGATATCATAACCAAACCGAGTGTGAGGACATTTTACATAACAGAAGAAAGTATTAATGAGTATTTAGATCCTGGATATATTGCCAAAGAGGATAATATAATGGTTCTGGATGAGAGTAGCAAGAAAATGTTTCTACTAGCGAAAAAGGGTATCAGCCCATTTATACTGAGACAACTGAGAAAATCAGTTGACAAGGCTAACACCGAATTATACCATGGAGCCTTTCAAGTGGTGAGATTGGAAAGTTTTGAAGAGATTGAACCATTATTACTCAAACACGGTATCAAAGTCAGATAGAAAAATTAAATATTTGCTAAAATTGCAGTAAATCGGTTTCTCATAACGTATAATATATTAAGTAAGAGCACCCATCTACTATTGGATGAAAAGATATTTCGTTTCAGCATTACTCATCTTAGCATTGCTTAGCTCAGTTGTAGCTCAAGAGAACACAACTGTCTGGGGTCCTGGTGAAAACTATACCTTGGCATTTCTGCATTCTGGATCTGCCAATCTGAATGAAACGAATCTCTATGATTTCGATAATCAGCCCAAAACTGAATTTATAGTCCAAAATTTCACCAATACTGGTTACGATTATGATTTCCTTGGTTTTGGTAATTTTAGTAGTAATGATCACGTAGATATGGTAATCACTACAATTCCCGGATTCGGTTCATTTGAGATGCCATCTGGTGGATTTCCAGTGCTACTGCCCCGGGAGTTCAATGGAAAACAAGAATGGCCTGTATCATTCGCCAATGCCCTAATTGCGATTCGAAGTCTTGCATTAACCGACCTTACAGAATTCTCAATCTTCAGTTCAGAGATAGGTATAGAATTAGAGACCATTAGTTTGGGATTCTCCACAGTGATGAACACTAGCCTAGAAGACCTGGAGGGGCAATTCATGACCCAATTT
>DAOUUM010000584.1 GCA_030668165.1 Candidatus Heimdallarchaeota archaeon | reverse complement strand
TAATAAATATTTATTAAAGAATGATAACTGAATTTCTTTAGTGACGGATGAATTAATTCAATCCCAGATATCCAAGATGAAGAAGATAGAGCTCCACAGACATATAGAGGGCTGTATATCACCAGAGTTCTTGCATCATCTGGTGCTTAAACATGATCCAAATAATGAATTAAGTAATTTTGATAGTATACTCGAGATATATGATTACGATACATTTGAAGGATTTTTGGATGCATTTGTCACAGTGGTCTCATTTATCAGAGATCTGGATGATATAGAGAGGATGGCTGAATTGGTGATAAAACAGTTACATGAGGAAAATATAATCTATGCGGAATTGTTATTCTCACCTCAACCTTTCATGCTTGAGGGATTGAGACTTGAAGATATATTGAATACAATGAGAGCAGTATTTGATAATTCAGACGTTAAAACCACCTTGATAATCGATATTGTTAGAAATTTTGGGGTGGAGCAGGCTGATAATTTCCTTGATGAATTACTTCCAGTAATCGATAATAATTTTGCAGCTTGGGTCCGTGCTATATCAATTGGTGGTGATGAATTTAATTATCCTCCTGAACTTTTCACAAAGGTATTTGAGAGAATCAGAAATGCGGGTATACATAGTTATGCACATGCAGGGGAATGGGCAGGATCAGAGAGCATCTGGGATGCGATTGATTTGTTGAGAATCGAGAGAATAGGTCATGGTATTAGGTCGGTGGATGATCCTGAATTGGCTCAGTATCTGATAAGAGAGGATATCATGCTTGATATCTCACCCACCAGCAATTATTTGACAGGAGCTCTGAAAAAGGGGGATGTACATCCACTGAAGGAGTTATTTGATCTGGGGGTAAAAATCTCCATCAATACGGACGATCCTGGATTCTTCAAGACAGATCTGAATCAAGAATATTTACTTGTACACAAAATGGGAATAGATCTTGAATATTTCAAAAAGATGAATATGGATGCAATTAATGCCTCATTCTTATCAGAAATTGAAAAGGAAGATTTGGTATCTAAATTATATAATTATGAATTGTAAAATACCATATAAATTAAAAATGAAAATTAGTTCGGTATATTTACGAAAAAATATATTTCATAATGTAATAATCAATCGTTGTTTCCTTTTTCTATTTGTTTCATTAAGTCCTCAGTAGAAAATACCTTGATTTCTTCCTGTTCAGTAAAAAGATTATCGTCGGTCCAGATACCATCTAATTTATAGCTGATAGCTCCAGCAAGATAAATT
>DAOUUM010000473.1 GCA_030668165.1 Candidatus Heimdallarchaeota archaeon | reverse complement strand
TACTTGACAAGGTAAGAAAAACAGTGGTACAGGCAAGAGAAGCTGGTGGGATAACCCAGCACATAGGTGCATCATTATTTCCAAAAGTTACCATACTTGAAGTTGCCAAACCCATTAGCAAGGGAATGCTGGATTTGAAAACTCCAGGTGTTCTTATTATTGATACTCCGGGCCATGAGGCTTTTTTGACACTCAGAACAAGAGGTGCCAGTGTGGCGGATATTGCCATTGTGGTTGTCGATCTTACCAAGGGATTCCAGGCACAGACCTTTGAATCTATTGAGACTCTCAAAAGACAGAAAGTCCCGTTTGTAATTGCAGCCAATAAACTGGATAGGATCGGAGGATGGAAGGGCAAGAATGAGACTCCATTTGTAAAGAGTTACAAAATGCAGGATAAAGCTGTTCAACAGAGACTTGATAACAAACTCTATGAGATAATGGGTGAACTATCCAGGCTAGGTCTAAAATCAGAGAGATACAATAATATCAAAAATTTCACCAAAAATATTGCAATTATTCCAACCTCTGCGACAACTGGAGAGGGTATCGCAGATCTTTTCACCGTCATGGCTGGTTTGACCCAGCAGTATATGATGAGTAAGTTGACCTATGCCGATAAGGAGGATGGTCAGGGTGTTATTCTTGAGGTTAAAGAGGAACAGGGATTGGGTACCACAATTAATGTTATTCTGTTCAAAGGTAGCATCAGACAAACTGATCATATCGTCATCACTGGTAGATCTGGACCCATCTCTACTAAAATTAAATCAATTTTTCAGCCAAAACCTCTTGATGAGATACGAGATCCCCGTGATAAATTTGAGAAACCAGATCTGATCTGGGCATCTGCTGGTATGAAAATAATCGCTCAGAACATACAGGAAGCGGTAGCAGGTGGTTCATTATATGTTGCCCGTGATGCAGCACATGCCAAAGAACTGGAAGAGATTGTTAGAAATGAACTATCTGATCTGAAAGTGGACACAGAGGATAAGGGTATCCTGGTGAAAACTGATACTCTGGGAAGTCTTGAAGCACTAACCTCCCTGATGCGTGAGAGAGGTGTTCCAATAAGATACGCTAATGTTGGTGATGTTTCCAGAAGAGACGTAATTGATGCATCCATCATCGCCACACAGGAGCCTGAATTTGGTGCAATACTTGCATTCAATGTAAAGGTACCAGAAAGTGCCGAGGATGAGGCATTTACCCAGGGAGTGCCAATTTTCAGCGATCCCATAATATATCGTATGATTGACCAATACATGGAATGGATGGAGAGGATTGTAGCAGAATCCCATGCAGAATCACTAGATGATCTACCCAAACCGACTAAGATCCAGCATATTCCTGAGTATGTATTCAAAAGAAACAAGCCAATGGTGGTTGGAGTGAGAATCCTTTCCGGAGAACTCAAAGTTCATGATGTTCTCATCAATGAGGTCAATGAGAGGATTGGAACGATTCATCAGATCAAACTGGCCAATGAATTCGTCCCCAGGGCAAAGAAGGATGATGAGGTATCAATTGCCGTCAGGGGTCCAACCTATGGTCGACAATTCAAGGAAGGAATGATAGCATATGCTGATATGAGGGCAAAACATGCCTACACTATCATGACCAAGTATCAGAATCAATTACCTGAGGTAGAGAGTTTAACACTGACCGAGATGGAGAAGTTCAAGAAAAGATCAGGTCTCAAATTCTGGCCATTTACAGAGTAATTTGAGCTTCATCTTATATATTAATACAACAGTTGATGAATATTGATTGTAATACCCTAATATAACTCAGATGTTCCCCAATGATTTAATTAAATTTTGAATATTAAAAATACACATGAATCTAGATAATGGCCTTAAGGATATTTTTGTACTGAGATACAGTGGTGAGTGTGTTTTTCACCATGCATACTCACAAGAGGATCAGATTGAACCAGATCAGGCTATTATGTCATCATTTCTATCTGCCATAGAATCATTTTCCTCGGAGGTGGATAAGGGTACAGAAATACTTGAAATGACAGAATCCAGATTTATATATCACCGACAAAATGACTTCATTTATGTGGCCCGGACCAATAAGACCAGTAATCCTGATTATTTCACCCGAAGATTGAATCATATTGCCAGTGTAGTTGCTGTAGATCTTCCAGAAGAGTGGGATGGGTGTACCGATGCTTTTAGAGGTGTGGGTAATCTCATACAGGATCAATTTGATGAGATCGATATCAACAAAAACTTTGAAATCACAGGCAAATTTGCCAAGAATTTAGACGATAATGAACGCAAGGTGTACTCATTATTAAGATTCAAGGGCAGGGCAAGCATAAGAAATATAGCTGCATTGATGAAAATAAGTAATGAGGATGCATTTGATATTGCTAATCAGTTGAGTCAAAAAGAACTGGTACTAAGTTATTAAAATCATAATTTAGAATTATAGAATTTGACGTGTTTTCTTGCCTCTTCCTGTGTATCGAAGGCTTTTATAAAATTATCATTGACCTTGAAAGACCTGTTACAATAGGGGCATTTTTTCCTGATCGTGCCTCCTTTGGTAATCATATACTTGCTACACTCTAGTTCAGGGCATTGTACGACATACCAC
>DAOUUM010000487.1 GCA_030668165.1 Candidatus Heimdallarchaeota archaeon | reverse complement strand
TAATACCGGATATTCAAACTCAACATTAACGAAGATTCCTATACTCATTCCAGTCATCACCATTGCTGGGATCCATCTCACACTGTGATGAATAAATGCTCTCATAGCAAATTTCTGATTGAACTGTCTAGCCGTAAAAGTTGAGTGAATCTGATCACGTAAACTCTCTGCGATTGATGTCTCATTGGCCACTCCCAGGTAGTATAGCAATTTATGAGGTGCCTTTTTATCTTGGAAGAATATTCTATCCTTTGTTATTAGCAGGGTTGCCCTGTAAAGTGAGTAATATTTGATCCAAATAGCTATAGCCATGATTATGATAATAATACCAAATACTGGATAAAGACCAATTAATCCATTTGGGATGGACTCTGAATCTTGACTTAGTAGAATTAATGGAACAATCGCCATGACTGAGAATGAGAGGAGTAATATTGTGGAAAATATCAGGGTCTGAGTCCTCTTAGGGACTTTTCTGGATACATTTGTTTGAAATACAATTTCCTCATCCTTGAATAGCAGATCATCGATTTCAAGTTTGACTTCAGACTGTAATTTCTGTTTGGATTTCTCAGTATCCAATTGCTCAGTATCCTTAGGGGGTAGGTGATGGACATTGGATGTTCTAATTGTTTTAACAGCTTCGATAACCTCCTTCTCTTCCAAACGGTTTGTTAGAAGTGTTTGGAGTACTCTGTTTTCATGACCAATTATCTCTCGCATAATTGTGGCAGGATTGGATAACTGATGCCTTAATTTCCAGATTTCATGTCCTTTTGTCTTTAACACAAACTCAAGATAGGTCTGATTAACAAATGCCAGGAGAACTATGACCAGTATACCAAAAAATATTCTCATATAATTTGGTAAAATACTGTAGAACATTATCATGACCACGATGGCAATAGTACTGGTGACCACATAATTGAATGAGAATAACCTTATCTTTTTGAATTCAAATCCTGCAACATCCTGTTTTTTAATATCAGATATATTATATAATCTAAATCCAAATGAACCTGAAATATTCGGTTCCTCAATAACGAATATTATTCTTTTATTTGTAATGATCATCTCATTTTTCTTCTTGGAGAATCTGAAAGCCAAGAATGCAATAAATAGATCCACCAGAGCAATAATTACCCACCAGAAGATTGAATCGTGAATCGCAGTACTAAAAAAGTTTGATCCTAATATTTGTATACGTTCCCCAATCCGTATCATACCCACTGTAATCGCAAAAATACTGATAACTCTATTGAGGTAGATTGTTTGTTCAAGATCAGCTACACCCATTACCTTCTCATTTTCCAACCAGGGATATTTCAATTTAACATAATTTTTGGGTGGGTCTACGAATTTTTCCTCATAAATCCTATCAATTAACAGATGCCAGAACTTGTTAGAGACTCCAGCATAGAGAAAGAAATCCGGACCATACCTTACTCTGACCTTCAAGAAATGTCGTCTGGGTATGGTTAAAATTACAAGAATTAAACCAATAACCAAAAATGAAATTCCAATTGTGACTTGAACCTCATTTGCTATGAAACTAAGTACATCCTCAAGCCAAATCTGAAAACTATCAGCCAATGTACCGAGAAATGGCATGAAGGTTATACCTTTTAAAATATAAATAAATGCCTCAATAATATCTGGTAGATCGACCTCATTAGCCAATAAACCATTCTTGAGAAAATTTATCCCCAAATTGCTTACAATAAAAATCCCCAGCAAAAGGATAGAATTGAACGCTTTTGGGCCAATACTTATCCCCTCAATCTTATTGAATGGAATTATAGTTTGCTTGGTAAAAAATGTAAATGGTCTTGGTAAAAGTTGTCTGGCCTGAAAGCTATTTTCGGTTATTAACAATCTCCAACGCTCCCTGATCGAATAAGTCCAAAATATTGCCAGATAAGTTGTTATTATTATTTTGAGGGTAATTATAAATCCTGAGTTTCCTGGGATTAGATTAACCAGTAGAATAAGTGGTAAAAACTTTATCCAAGATTTCAAATTCCACACTCGGACTGTGACCCGCTGTAGAACAGGATCCAGTGGTTCTTTCTTGAGACCAGTCAAACTAAGTGGATATCTAATTCGGAGTTAAAAATAAATTGTTCCAACTATAATGCAGAGGATAAAAACAATGGTGAGAATAATCATATTTACAAATCTCCTAACCGGTAATCAAGTTCCTTGCCTCTAAATCGGTTCTACAGGTAAATTCTCCTATCAGTTATACTTAAAAAGAATCAAATAATAAACAAAATGTGGAATTAGATAATTCAGATGATCCAGTAACTCTGTACGAAATTTGTAAAAATAATGATAAGAGTTATGATGGCCACTTTTACATGGGTGTTCACAGCACCGAGATTTACTGTCTTCCATCATGCAGGGCCAAAACCCCACTCCTAAAAAATGTAAAATTCTACAAAACCCGAGACAAAGCAATAGCTGCTGGCCTAAGGGGATGCAAACGATGTCGATCCGAGTTCTATCC
>DAOUUM010000006.1 GCA_030668165.1 Candidatus Heimdallarchaeota archaeon | reverse complement strand
CCCCTAGGCGTTGAAGATATAGATCTCAAATCCAATAGTGACTTTTGGGGTGATAGTATACAGAACCAGTATCTGATTTACGAGCAGATGAGCTCCCTGAGTAAAATCTCAGTCGATTATGAAAACGTGATTGGAAAGCTGAAAGAGAATAAATCTGATGAATCTTTGGAAATACTTGAATCTGCCCTGATCAATATTGAGAATATATTGAGTCTAGGAGATCTTGCATATGTCTCTTCAGTGGCAATTACATATGAATCAGTGTTTCTATATACCCAAGAACAAATAAAACTAAGAAAGGAATGCTCTGAAATTATTCCTTTTGTTGAAAAAACGATTGAATCTGTTGCCAATAGACTTCACAAGGCAACTGATCAGTACATAAAAAATTGGAAAAGAGTTTTGAAAAAGGGTAATAAAAATCTGGATGCTCTTCAGGAAATTGTCAAAGACATTGAGTATCCGTTGATGGCTTTGCTAATCCTTCCACCAAAACAGGAAGAGGTTTTATCTTCAGTACTTGAGTTAATTGCCATTGTTAATGCAACCGAATCTATTCGTTTGAGTATTAAAGCTGAGACTGTATTTGGTAAGAATCCTGTAAAGGAAATGTTAATCAGAGCAAAATCCTATCAACATAGTACTCAGGCGATTAAAACACTGGATAATAACAAAGAGAAAGATCAGGAGATGACCTTTATAATTGATCAGGTACTCAAACCTCTTCAATTCTCCTCT
Organism: Candidatus Heimdallarchaeota archaeon; assembly: GCA_030668165.1. GTDB lineage: Archaea > Asgardarchaeota > Heimdallarchaeia > Heimdallarchaeales > Kariarchaeaceae > JAJRQD01. The sequence continues at coordinate 21,865 of DAOUUM010000006.1, read as the reverse complement.
CTACTAAGGGGCCTAATAGCAGAGATTCAACTTCGCTCTGCAGTGCTTCAATATGATTTTGTTAATTCTATTGGTTCATTATTGGGGAATTCAGGAATGCTACAAAAGTCTGGAGATATAGGAGAGCTGGATACCGAAAAGATACGAGATTTCCAAAACTCCGTTCAAGAGCTTAAAATGGCTGGAAATGCAATTATGGCCAATCAAGAACAATTCAAGAAGTATTCAGATACCGTAAATTGGGGTTTGATTGATAATCTCGTGGCATTTTCAAATGGTTTACATCTCATAATTGATGTGGTCAAAGAGGCATCAAAAGCATTGCGATCTTCAGATGTTGATGATATGATAGATTCATGGGATAAGGCAAAAAACCTGGCTTATAAAGCTTCTGAGTCAATAAGCAAGGCTCAATCAAAGCAATCCGAACAATTATCAACCCAAGTCTACTCACTTGCCCAGTTATTGGGTACTTTTGAGAATAAGGCCCGTTCACGTTCTCCAATAGATGATTTTCCAGTGCTTGGAATTGTTGAACTGTTGCAAACACTTGTAATGGGAATCTGATCCTATAAATGCAACATAATACAAAATTTTATGCAATAAATTTCTAAATGTTGAAAACTCTTCTCGACTGTGAGGATTCCAGAGGGTATTGTTTCCCCTGCCCTAATTATCATTGGATGGTTAATCAGTGTAGTAATGCTTTACGTGGTATATTACAAAACTAATTACAAGGTCAAAGATCTGACTTCAATAGCCTCCATGGGTGCGTTCATCTTTGTAATGCAATTTATACCAATTCCCTTGCAGGTATTATTTATAATCCCATTCCCAATACATTTGACTATATCTGGTATCATGATTGCAATACTGATTATCGGTCCTAAGAGGGGAATGATAGCAGGATCCGCTGCGGTTATTTTGAACCATATTTTTGTTTTGCCATCAATAGGTATAATGGGAGTGAACCTAGCAAATATGTTCATAACTAGTCTTTTGATTGGAAGTGTATTCCATCAATTATACAAAAGAGTTATGAAAGAGCTGAAAATTCTTGTGGCTCTGGCAGCTGGTATCTCATATGTTCTGATCGAAGGGATCTTGATTATGTTAGAGCTTATATTTTTCCATAATACTGTCTACACATCGGATTATATCGGAGTAATATTCCTTGCATATATAGGAGTTCTTGCGGCAATTGAGGGTGTATTCTCAGCAGTTATTGCATCTTATCATTCCTTTTCACAAACCAAAGATACCAAGAATGTTTATGATGATCCTGATGAATTGGATGATGATACCATTGAAATGTTGTATCCGGAACATGATGATAATAATGAGGAAGCGGAAAATAAGGAAAATGAGAAAAAAATTAGGTGATTATCATGTCGAATTACATATTACTTGATATCAAGGGAAATATCGACACTTTGGATCCCAAATCCAAGGTAATCACCACCATATTTATGGTACTAGGTGTTAGTTTATCTGTAGAACCCTTCTCTGTCCTGATATTTGGGGTTTTTACGATTCCTTTAGCGATAATTTATCGACCAAGATCCAGTTTTCTGAAAAAAGCAATATATGCCCTCCCCTTCTCAATTTTATTCACTTTAATGATATTTTTCTCCATTCAGGAGGACATTACTGTAAATATATTTAATTTTAGTCGAACTTACACGAGATTACAATTTGCATTACTCGTAATTTTTCGATTCTCCGTGTCCATATTGCATACCACCATTCTTATTGAATCGGTATCAAAATCAATAGATATTATTGAAGCTATTGCAGGTCTGGGAATAAATGAGACCATTGTTTCCGTACTCCTCTTAATTGATAGGATTTCCCGCAAAGTACAATCAGACGTGAATGCCAAATTATTGGCCGCCAGGGCAAGGGGATTCACATCTAAGGGGTTTAACTCCATTATTTTCAGGATGAGAATATATGGGAATGTGTTCATTAAATTGTCCAGGTACTCAGATTCGTTATCCGATTCTTTGACAGCCCGTGGATTTGGTGGGGCTTTCTCCCACACTGGTAGGGGTTGGTCTTCAGATGGTATAGCTGTGGTCCTACTGGGAATAAGCCTCTCTGTATTCACAATAAGTATTCCATTAATGAGGTGATTATGTTGGAAGAAGAGAACCATATTGAATTAAAAAATGTTTGTTATCACTATCCAGGTACCAACAAACAGTTACTACGGGATATCAATCTTGAGATAAAAAAGAATGAGATCACTGTAATTGTCGGACCTGTTGCATCTGGAAAATCAACTCTGATCCGTACTATCAATCTTTTACTAGAGCCAGACAAGGGTCAGGTATTAATTGATGGCAAGGATGCAAAAGAATACCACGATAAAATATATGAAATGATTGGTTTCCTCTTCCAAAATCCGGAAGATCAACTGTTCTATCCTGTAGTGGTTGATGATCTGGCGTTTGGTCCACGTAATTTGGGTCTGAATCGACAAGAAATTCATAAAAGAGTAATCGAGGCATCTGAACAGGTGGGTATACTGCATCTATTGGAAAGAGAGACAGATTCTCTTTCTTATGGAGAAAAAACTATGGTGGCACTTGCCGGGTTACTTGCAACTAGACCTAGCATACTTTTGATGGATGCTCCCACAACAGGATTGGATCTATGGAGCATCAGTAGGATAATTGAACTATTGAAAAAATTGAAGAAAACTCGTACACTGGTGATAACAACTAATACAGAGGATGTACTTAAAATCGCAGACAAAATATACTTTTTATGGAATGGAAAAATCAGAGGAGAATACAAATCCTATCGGACTTTCAGAAGTGCAATGTCAAGAAAAAATATACTGTAAATTTAAATTCCCATCTCAAGGTCTGTAATGTCGTATTCAAATAAAGTTCAAAAATATTATAAACTGAATTGAAATCCAAGTTAATTAATAATCAGATGTAATATACTTTATGAAGTTCAATTCAAAAGCAATCATTCCTATCCTACTAATCGCCACCGGTATTATATTTATCTCGGTTGATATTTATCAGATCAATTATGTACCTGAAACTGATGTTTTGTCCACCTCAACAGTAGTAATTGAGGATGGAGATTTGGAAAGTTATATCGCCTCAGTTCCCATGTCAACTCTGAGTGCAGATGAGATAGAGGGATTACAGTTCATGGTTGAGGAAGAAAAACTGGCCCAAAATGTTTATGTAACACTATATGGGGTTTGGGGAATCAATATTTTCAATAATATCAAAAATAGTGAAGTAACTCACATCGATGCTGTGAGACTAATACTGGATAAGTATGAAATATACGATCCGAGTTACAATAACAGCGTGGGTATATTTGAGAATGAAGAATTACAGGATCTGTATGATGCTCTCATCGAACAGGGATCACTATCAACAGTTGATGCATTGTCCGTTGGTGCAGCAATTGAGGAGATTGATATTCGAGATTTGGTGAGTTTCATGGACACTGATAAGGAAGATATACTCGCAGTTTATGATATGTTATTACTCGGTTCAAGAAATCATTTGCGTGCTTTTGATAGCCAACTGCTAAAAAATGGTGTTGATTATGAAGCCCAGTATCTTACCCAGACAGAATATGATCTGATTGCAAATTCTGATAACGAGACTGGTTTTCCCACAGCAGATAGTGTTGAAACTGCCGACGAAATAGATTATACCTACTCAATTGTGGGTGGTGTTCTTATCCTTCTTGGATTGGCCTCTTTTGCAATGATGAAAAAAGAAATTAATTAATTCTAATTCGATATACTTAGAATCGCCTCAAAAAGTACTTTTCTAGAAATATTTAACTGATCAAGATCTAGTTTCTCATTGGTCTGATGTAATAATTTAGTTGATCCAGGACCATAAATCAGGAATTGTGTATATTCAGGGTCACCCAATTCCATGAATATTGCCCCGTCGGTTGCATAATAGGCACCTGCAAGTGGATAGTCCTTGTAATATTCTTTAGTTAATTTTTGCACAATATTGGCAAAGGAATTATTGGCAGATTTAACCGCTTCTGACCCCTCAACCATGGAATACTCAAATTTTAACTCTGAAGTAGAATTATTTTTGACGATTTTCTTAATTCCATCCTCTACTTCCTTGATTGTTACACCTGGAGTTAATCTCATATCACATCTAACCTTTGCAGTTTCTGGGATCATATTTGCTGCTACTCCTCCCTCAATTACGGCGATGTTCAGGGTTGTCTTTCCCAGATCGGGGACCTCAATATCCGGGATCACAGTGTATAGTTTGGGAAAGAGTTTGGCCAGACCCTCGATTGCATTGACACCCAGATCTGGTCTGGATGCATGGGCCTGTTTTCCAAATGCTTTTATCTCATACCAGAATATTCCCTTTTCCATTACAAGGGGCTGGAGATCTGTGGGTTCAGCAATTATTATGTGTGATACCTTCCCATCAATTCTCTTTTTAACATAATCCTGGGCACCTTGCAGTCCAACCTCCTCCTGAGCTGTGGCCACATAGATTATCTCATGTTTCAAACTCTTATCTTTGAGTTCGACCATTAATCCTGCGAGCATGGCAGTACCAGCCTTCATATCAACAGATCCTCGACCCCAGAGATAACCATCTACGATCTCCCCTAAAAATGGATCATGATCCCATTTGGATGGATCTCCTGAGGGCACAACATCAAGATGTCCTGATATAAGTATTTTTTCTCCATCCTTAGGTCCAATTCTGACCTCCACATTAGCATGTCCTTCATCATATTCGTTAATAGTGGGTTCTAAACCATGATTTTTGAAGAATTCAATTAGAATTTTTGCAGCCTCTATTGATGTTTCAGAGGTATCTAATTTTACCATTTTCTTGGTTAATTCTAGTACTTCATTATCCATAGATCAGTTATTAATTGGGATTATATCAATATAAGGCAAGGAGTAAATAATTATCAATTAAAATTTCTGATTGTAATTAGCAAACGCGGGGTATTGGCTCTCCATATGGCTTATCCAAAATTCTCTTTCCACCGATATCGGTGATAATATGAACCTGTCCTTTTGGTGCTTCCTCCACATAACCAACAACTTTTGCTTCTTTAGATAATTCATACTTGTGTAATTCAGCTATCACATTCTCTACCTCATCCGGATCAACTGCCATGATAGCCCTGCCCTCACAGGATATCTCATAAATTTCCAGACCCAGAATATCGCATATCGCATTTGCTTCAGGTTTTACTATTACCTCTTCTGAATCTATAACAAGACAGACCCCGGATTTGTCAGCAATCTCATTGGATGCACTGGCAAGTCCTCCCCGGGTAATATCCTTCATACTGTGAATTCCAGTGTTCTTCACCACATCTCTGAATGCAGGCCAGAAAGGTGCTGCATCAGATGGTAGATCGGTTTGGAAATCCATACCCTCCCGCAGAGCCATTAGGCTTGTGCCATGGTCACCAATAGATCCAGTTAGGATTATTTTATCACCTGGCTTTGTTTTGGCATCACTGATGGGATATTCTCTGATAAGTAGTCCAAATCCTGCGGTATTAAGAATTATATTTGAAAGGTCTCCCTTGGGCATAACCTTGGTATCTCCGGCTACAATTCTGACTCCTGTTTCCCGTGCTCTTTTTCCAATGGTCTGAACAATTTTGCTAAGATCGGAGAATTTGAACCCCTCTTCAATAATCATTCCAATGGTAAGATATTTGGGCTCAGCACCCATTACAGTCAGATCATTGACAGTTCCGGCAATTGACAGATCGCCGATATTTCCACCTGTGAAGAATACAGGATCCACAGTATGTGAATCAGTGGTAATAACTATCTTATTGTTATCTCCCTTTAGCTCAATCACAGCACTGTCATCCATGTGGGCTGGAGAGATTATATCCTCAGAACCAGTCTGGGATCCCAGATTTTCTGAGATGAATTTGATTAGGGCATCCATTTTCTTACCTCCACCATTCATGGCGAGGTCAACTATCTGTTCATGTTCCTGATCCATTATTTCACCTTATTACTTTTGATTGATACAATGCAGCTATCCTGCACGTTCCTTCATCGCTCACCATGCAAGGCCCCAAAGCCGTTTCAGGGGTGCATCGCTTGAGAAAGTGTCCACATTCCTGTGGTTTGATTTTTCCCAAGATCACACTGCCACACTGGCAACCTTTGAAGAGATCATTATCCAGAACAATTGGTTCCTTAAGTAGCGATCTTGCATCATGTTGTTTGTATTTATCAGCCAGTTCATATCCTGATTGAGGAATAGTTCCAATCCCTCGCCATTTGGCATCAGCTATGGTGAATACCTCTTCGAGTGCATCCAATGCCATCTGATTGCCTTTTTTGCTGACTACCTGTGGATAAGCATTATCCACCCTTGGTTTATTCTCAAGAATTTGTTGAAGAATCATATCCATGGCAATCAAAAAATCAATGGGATCGAATCCCCCCACAACTCCTGGCATTTTATCCTCACTCGCAAATCTTTCATATGGATCTGTTCCAATAATTGTTGATACGTGTCCTGGCAGGATAAATCCATCTAGTCCATGATTGGGATCACTGATAAGTACATCCAGAGCAGGGGGTACCAATCTGAAATCCGCCAGAACATAGTAATTTGCAGGGGGATTATTCATCAGACTGTATGCTGTCATGGGGGCAGTTGTCTCGAAGCCAATACCGAGCCATACAATCTTTCTATCGGGATTTTCTCTGGCTATTTTGAGAGCATCTGTGACGGAGTACACTATTCTGATGTCGAGTCCCTCGGATTTAGCCCTGGCAAGAGTGACCAATTTTTGATCCGGTACCTTGAACATGTCTCCAAATGTAACGATTATATGTCCATCCTTTGCCAGTTGAATGGCTGATGTCACATGCTCTGCTGGACAGACACATACTGGACAACCAGGACCGGATATGATTTCCAATTCATCTGGAAGTAGAGACCTAATTCCCGACTTGGCCACTGTGGTTTCATGTGTGCCACATACATGCATGATTTTAACTGGTCTACCAATCTGATTGAATTTCTCAGAAATGGAGGATATTATCTCTTTTGCGTAGGTACGTATATCACTACCCTTGCGCATAGATGAATGATCTTTAAATCGTGAACTCATCACTATCCCTTAAATCCAGCGGAATAAGTATCATATTTGAAATGTAATTTATTAACACTACAAGATTTGCCAATTTATCACTTAAATTATGCAATTCAATTAATTGAATCTCAGAAAATATAACTAATTAGAGTTTAAATCTCCTTATTATGTCGTATAGGGTCCTGAAATAGCGTATCTGATAACGCAATCAAAAAATGGTGACAAAAATAAGAATAATTTATTACGCAACTAATATATGCGGGCAATACTTATATATGATAAATCGCAACTAATATATGTAGGCAAAGTAACCTACGAGGTACAACAAAATGGCAGCAATCACAAAAACTTACAAAAGCATCACAATCAAGGGAATAATCAGAACGGCTCGTAAAGTAAAGAATAAGGTTAGATACATACGACCCTACACCAGCGATGAAAAAGCTGTTGAAGAATATTTCAGAAAAAAGGCTCAACCAAAGAGAGTCACTACTTTTGAAAAACCATTCTACTAGGAATGGAAAAGCAGAATATCTGGAAAGATGCAGGATCTCTGCTTGAATCACTTACGATTTGCATCTGCAATAAATGAGGGAGGATTTATTATAACCTGTTGAGAAGTTTCTTCATTCTTCTCTGGTTATGGGGGAGCGGATATTTTTTTAATATGCTGGAATCATGGTTTGGTTCAATAAATATAAATTATGTTTAAATAATTAGTTATCCCACGAAGAGTGCTCATGTCATTAGCTGATTTATTTTTGTTTTCTAGAGCTCCCAGAGCGATGGCCAAATACTATCTGGGTTCATTGTTAATACTCTTCATTTTCATATTTCTATTTGATGATTTTATCAGTGCTCTTCTTATTTATTTAGGATTATTGATGTTTAGTTTTCCATTTATATTCATAATCGACAGGAGGGCGACCAGGAATCAACGGATCAAGGGCGAACAAGACATTGCTTCTAATGTTGATAGTGATAAAGCCCTATCCAAAGAGAATATTGACAAATATCTGGATAAGACCAAGTGTATGAGCTGTATGTCCCCCATTGAAGAAGATGCAGAATTTTGTTCAAATTGTGGGTTCAAGTTAATAAAGTAAAGAAACGAGATAATAATATTTTATTGTTTGTCCATAACCATTCCCGCATAATTCAGCTGACCAGCACTTATTCCAGCATCTCCAGGTGAGATGTGATTGTGGAGTAAAAGTTCTAAATCATTATCCTTCAGATAGTTTTGCATGGATTGGGTTATCAATTTATTGAATGCAACCCCTCCAGTCAATCCCAGTTTATTGAGATCAAAATCTTCAGCTAAAATCATACCAAGTCTGGCCATACTTGATCCAAGTAGTTCATGGGTGAGATAGGCTATTTTGATGGGACTTGTGTTATTCTTGTAATTCTCGTATATCTCACTGAAAATTGTAATAGTATCTATTTTTGGCATTGAATCATTGACAATAAATGAATCTAGATAATCATCATCAAATTTTATTCTGTGATTATATCTCAGTGCCATATCTTCCAATTTGATGGCAGGTTCTCCGCGGTAGGATCGAATATTACTCACTTTTAACAGAGCTGAAACACTGTCCAGTAATCGTGCCACTGAGGTGGTGGTCAATCTGTTCTCAGTTGACCTGTTTATGACATCAAACTCCCTTGATGCATGTTTGAAATAATATGCCAGCTTATCATCTGTGAAGACCTCACGAACGGGTAAATCACCGGCTATCATATATTTCAGCAACATTCTTCCTGGATACTTGGCATTGACATCTGCCCCGTCATACCCAAGAGAGCTTGTACTGGCCACCCTGTTCCAGTCACCATTATTGAGATAGATCAGTTCTCCACCCCAGGCCTGACCATCTGTTCCGTATCCATATCCATCAAGAGCCCATGCCATTATGGGTTCGGAATGTTCCATGTTATTATCAAGTGCCAGGGAGGCAACATGGGCCAGGTGATGCTGAACCTCAATTGTCTTCAGATCCAGATAATTGGGAATTAATTTTCGATTGAGAAAATCCGGATGAAGATCCAGTATCAGGTATTTTGGATCAAGATTGAACAGATCAACCAGGTGATCCAGACTGGACTGCAAAAAGCTCAGACACTCATAATTCTGGATATGGCCTATATGCTGAGATGGTACCACCCAGCCATTTTTCATGATTGCCCCTGTATTATTTTCCTCAGCACCCAGAGATATCATATCTCCATGATTTTCAAGACTCTGAAGGTACAGAGGTTGGGGTACATAGCCACGTGATCGTCTTATGAGCAGATGATTGTCTCCATGTGATCTGATAACGGAATCATCAACTCTCTGTGCTATCTTCCTGTTGTGAATCATTATTTTATCTGCAAACTGGAATATGCTACTATCTGCCGTGATTGTCTCCTGTGTTATTGGCATGGGTACTCCCAGTTCATTGGCTGAGGTCATCAGCAATACCTCGGTGGAGGCTTTGAGTTTCTTGTCAAACAGATTGTAATGCATACCTGTGTAGGGCAGCATCACACCAAGGGTGAGTAATCCAGGGCTGATAAACTCGAACTCATCCATAAAATCCTCCCTGATTGGTAAAATGAGAATTGGCCTTCTCACTGAGGTTAATAATTTCTCATCTTTTTTCGTGGTGATGCAGTATTTTCTTATTGTTTCAATATTCTGCATCATGACGGCAAAGGGTTTATCTGTTTTCTTGCGTTTGTTCTCCCTCAAAAATTGGATTTTGTCTGTATTCAGAGCATCGCTGACAATGTGCGATCCCCCAATACCCATGATCACAAATATCTCTCCCCTAGCAAGTCCATTATTTACCTCCTCCCACTTGAAACTACTCCTTGATTCCCATGAATCCTCATTTTTCTCATACATGGTAAATATTGGTCCACACTCGGTGCAGCAGGTGGTCTGTGCATGCAATCTCCTGTCACTTATATCGGTGTACTCTGCATTACAGGTTTCACATAGTGGAAAATCTCTGAAGGCAGTTTGAGGTCGATCATATGGTAATTCGTATATTGCGGTGTATCTGGGACCACAATTGGTACAACTGGTGAATGAATAGTTTAACCTGGGATCTGATCCCATATCTTCAATACAATCATCACAGATTGCCACATCTGGTGGCAATGCAGAGAATCCAGATTTATCTTCCTTATCCTTCTTGCTGGGAATAATTTTGAATTGTCCCTCTAAATATCCGGGATCAATTTCATCAGAATCAACCTCAATAACATTTGATTTCAGAATAATTGCCAGTTCAGGTTTATCCTCCTTGATCCTGTTAACAAACTCATCCACCTCATTATTAGTTGATTTGATTACAATTTCCACCCCCGCAGATGCAAGATTTCTCACATACCCCATTATTTCAAGCTTTGCTGCTAATTTCTGAATAAATGGACGGAATCCCACAGATTGTACCACACCTGTGATGTTTATTCTGAAAAAAGCAAGCTCAGTCACATTTTGTCGAAATTAATAATTATAAATCAATGAATCGGTTAATCTTGATAATAACGTACAGAAAATCAGAATTACTTGATCAAATATTGATCAGGATTATTATTTTATGATCGAGAGCTTTTTATTTAATAGGAACAGGTTAAATGTACTAATATCACATGATCATATTTGTATTACAAATTTACGCGTTGCTTCCACAATAGCCAAGTTTTTTGGATGTCTTGATTTTGTCAATATGGTGTGAACCTATCATTTTTCATCCTTTGAGATGTTTACACCATCTTTTAGAATCTTTCTTTTCACTAGCCAATATTTGATTCAAATAATACTATAATTTATCATTTAAGTATTAGCGAGTACTGTAGAGTTATATACTCAAAATCCCGTAAATTAGGTGAGGTGTGATAATTGTCATCTGAAAAATCCAAAAAATCTGAAAAAAAGATTAATAAAGAAAAACTAGATAAAAAAGAAGCTAATGATAAAAGGAATCGATATAAAGGTTAATAGCATGGCTGGCTCATCAGAATTTTTAGGATCTATTTATAATTCATACTTAGTATCAAATACCTTGGAGAAATTGCTTGCTGGGAAATCACGTAATATTTTCTCTAGAGCGAATTCCTGATCCTGAGTCCCTACCTCTATTTCCTTATAATCTGGCGTATATTTATTTAGGTCCAACTCCAAACATTTTTCCTCATGCGATTTTCTAAATACATAGGGGCTAAAAACCCTTTTTCCGGAATGTTTCAATTAAAACGTTTAGAATTTTGGATTTGCTTGTTCAATTATTAATCAGATCGAATAATTATATTATATTTTATGATTTTTGCCAATCCTTCACTTTTATATTAAAGAATTCAATAGTCTTATGGAAGTGTCCTGGCACTAGGAATCTGTAGTACAATGGCTTGAAAGCAAGCTTGAACCAAAACTTTATTCTTGATAATATCGTATAGAAAATCAGAATTACTTTACATTTTTATAGCCTTAAAATATTTGAAATTCATCTATTCACAGATCTCGTTTATTGTAAAGATAATTACCTATTGTCAGGGCTATTATAATGGTCATGGATAATCCTATGAAATGTAATAGCACATCTGCGTACTCATCTACCAGGATAATTTGGGCCCACAGATCAGATAATTTGAAGGGGGATAACCATTTTAGATAATCATAGAATGGAACTAGAAAACTTATAATTGTTGTAAAGAGAAAATAGATCCCCATGGAGATTGCTGTTCCTGAAGTGGATAATCTTGAATTCAACATGAGAACAATTGATAATATAGCTGCTATGGTCATCCCTAGCATGCCTGTGGCCAGTAGAAGACTCAAGATTTCAAAACCAGGATAGAAAACCAGACCGAAGAGATAGGTGATTATTGAGGATATCAGCACAACCAAAAACACCGATAGGAGTTTAACCAGTGATTTGCCCAGATAATGCTGTGTTCTGCTCACTGGATGATTAAGAATAAAAAATATCTTCTTATCAACATCCAGATCAGCGGAGAATGCGCTTACTCCATAGAATATGGCTACAATTGCACCCATGAGGGCGAGATCTCCCCAGAAATCAACAAATATTGCGAACATGGAGGGATCAGGTAGACCAATAATCTGCAATCCCGATAATGCCAGTAATTCTGGCAGGAAAATTTGTGAAATCGCTCCTATAAAACCAACGAAGGTGAAGATTGTTAGTAGTATGAAAAAGGATTTGAGCTCCAATTCAATCAGAATTGAGATATGTTTCAAGCCCCTGGAGATTCTTTTATTTTTCATTCTCTACCACCTTCAGAAATATATTCTCGAGATCTAATTGACCCTTGGAAAAAGATGTGATCTTCACATCTGGATTATTAACCAGGACTTTTAGGAATTCAGGAGTGTTTGCCCCACCACTTGTTTTGATTATAATCTGTTCATTTTTCAGTTTTTCCACTGTCTCCACACCTGGTAACTCTTTCAGATCGTCTTCACCTATTCCCTCCAGATATAGATTGTAGGTATTTGTAATGGGAATAGAGGATAATATTGATTTAATTGTTCCCTGACTGACAATCTTTCCCTCCGAGAGTATGATCAGCTCATCACAACTCTTCTCTATCTCTGAGATGACATGATTGGAGAAGAATATTGTTTTTCCCTCTGCACTTAGATTCTCAACCAATTTCAGAAACTGACGTCTAGAGACCGGATCAAGTCCAGCTGTTGGCTCATCGGCTATGATAAGAGGAGGATCAGTCATAAGTGCATTTGCAATTTTAATCCTTTGACGTTGACCTTTACTGAATGTTTGGGTCTTTCTCTTGTAAAATGATTTACCACCCACAATACTGATAGTCTCCTGAATACGTTTATCAAGAGCTTGACCCTGCAATCCGGCATACCTACCAGTATGCTTGAGAATTGTGTGACCCTTCACTTTTGGTAGATCAGCATCGGGTATGATACCTATTTTAGATTTGATTTCCTGCAAATTCTTGCTCACATCATCTCCGAATATTTTGACAGTCCCTGAATCCTGATGTAGCAGTTGCATCATTATTTTAATGGTGGTGGTCTTTCCCGATCCATTGGGCCCGAGAAATCCAATTATGGATCCCTCCTTCACATCAAAAGAGATATTATCGAGGGCCTGCACACTCCCAAATGATTTGCTAAGATTGGATACTTCTATTACAGACATGTCTATTCAGTCCACACATCATCTTCCACTATAACCTGTTCATATCTGGGTGCAGAGATGAAATAGAGGATTGGTCCTATGAAATTAACCAATAAAATAATAATTAACCACATTGTTCTATTTGGCATGTTCGGATCCTGTTTCAGCCAATCTCTGACTCCAAAAACAATCAGAGTAAGTTGAGCGATCCCAATTGGGATAATTATAATGAGTATAGTGTTGAGATCAAGCATATTCAATTTAAAATTTGCGAATAGATATTTATAATTATATGCTCCAGCATACTCATATTGCTTTTATTATACAATATTTTGAAATATTAAGTAAATATCCAATTTTCTGAATTTGATTTTGTTCGTGATACCAAATAAAATAACTACCCACAAAATGATAAAATAAACTTTATTGAATATCTTCTAAGGATGATCATTTTCACGTACGTTGATAATATGTGAAATTACACGTTGTTTCCATCAGATCCAGATGTCACCATCACTCAGAAATAATTAATTTCCTTGTTTGTATCCAATGTCGTTCCTCTGAACGGTTACTAGCCCAACTTCTCTGCTTCCTAGCGTCATTGAAGACTGGTTTGCCGTGCTTTCCGACAGACCACATTGACTCTGTGGCATTTCCATATGGTCTTTCCACAGTAGTTCGTGCCGGTGTGTCTCTCGACTGGACTTCCCCAAAGGGCATTCGGCCTGTGTCAGTCTTTTCCGTACTTCCAGGTTACTGGAAATGACAGGCTGATACTGTCCTAGTCCGACGGTAACTAATCGAAATTAGTTACTTGCAAGCCTATATACACTTGAATATATAAACTATTGAACTAGTAGGTACGTATAATGACCTATGTCATGGTATAGACACGGGCAATTATTTCTCCCCCAATATCATAATCAACCAGAATATGATCCATAATCATCAGTATGCAATTACTGATTTATGACTATTATTGCTATGAGGAGGAAGACATAATTGGTTTTAGATAATATTCTATTTGTTGATTTATACACTGTATTTGAAATATTATAATTTTCAAGCTTTGTTTTGCCAATCTTTGACTTTGATGTTAAAGAACTCAATAGTCTTGTGGAAATGACCAGGGACCAGGAATTTGTAGTACAGCGGCTTGAAAGCAAGCTTGAATAGCCACCAGAATTTTCTTGTAGGAGTGGGTGGTGGCGGAATTTTATAATTGAAATTTATAAACATTGATTTACCGAACTCAGTTAGGAAGAAACACTGTACATGTCCGTCATATAGGGCCAATTCCTTGCCCATTACCTTATTGGCAATATTCTTACCCACAACTGGTGATTGATAGTGTGCAGTTGATCCAGCTTTGGAAGTTGGAATATCGGTACAATCACCAAGAGCAAACATATTCTCCTGTCCATTGACCTCAAGGGTTTCCTTATTGGTTGGTATCCAACCCTGTCCCTTAGCAATTCCAGAATCGATTATGAATTGTTGTCCTCTGTGGGGTGGAACCATGATTAATAGATCATATTCGACCTCCTCACCTTCCATTGACTCGACTGCATATCCCTCTTCCTCATCCGCATACACATAATCAGTATTGAAAAGTAGTCGGACATCAATATTCTTATCCTCGAGATAACCCTCAACTCGTGAACTGGTTGTCTCGATGGAAAAAGGTCGGTTAAGTGGACTGGTGTAGATTATGTCTACCTTGTCTCTGATACCACGCTTCTTGAAGTAATCATCAAGTAGCATGCTCATCTCAACAGGAGCAGGTGGACATTTGTATGGTAGATCAGCAATTGATACTACCACCTTTCCCTCTTCAAATTTTTGCAGTGCAGCCCATAATTTCTCAGCACCCTTGGGTGAGTAGAATTCATGTATGTCTTCATTCCACCATTCAGCTGTTTCGGTGGCCATTCTGGCACCAGTAGCTAGCACTAGATAATCATAGGGAAAATCGCCACTTTTATCAGTTTTAACCAACTTATTCTCGGTATCGACAATTGTAACCTTGTCCATCACTGCATTGATCCCCTTTTTCAGCATCTTTCTGGAATCCTTGATTATAGTCTTGGTTTTGGCACCAAAAGAGGTGAACAGAAAGCCTGGTTGATACACATGTTCGAATGTGGGATCGATGATTGTGACAGTGTAAGATTTTTTGGTCTTCTTCATGTCTTTGAATGCGTGGTTTGCAGCCATATTGCCACCAGTACCCGCTCCAATTACAACAATTTTAATTTCTTCACTCATAAAGATAACGACCTCAGTTATTCTTCAGAACGTCTTCTGCGTCTTCTTTCCTTCTTCTCGCCCTTCTCTATGATGAAGCGTCGGAAACCGTCATCCTCTTTGATCTCAAGCATTTTATGATTTGCTTTCTCAGCCCAGGCTGGAATATCCACTACGCTTCCCTCATCAGAAGATAATAATGAGACTACATCTCCAGTCTCCATTTGTTTGATTGTCTTGACCAATTCCATTAAAGGTCCTGGACAATAGCTCTCTCTTGCGTCGATTGTATGTGTTATTTCATAACTCATTTTTGTAACTACTCCAAACAATTGATGATTTTCAATTAATCATCCCATGTACAAACAAAGACTTGTCAATAATTTTTCACATTATATTGATTGCTATGCCCTGTACTATTGTTCAAGTAATCTATCCTCAGAATTACTTATAAATCGAACTTTTGTGCAAAAATGGATATCCAAAATAACGCTAATAATTCAACAAAACTTCACTAAACGAATGTTGTGTACGAGCATTCGAAATATAAACATATAATTTCCAATCAATTGTTCGGTAATTCGAATGTACCGAAAATTGATGATTATGCTGGACATATGTTTATTAAGAAAATTACTATATTTTGATGTTTGAACCCTCTATTCTTGATCACAAATAGATTAATAGTGATTAATACTTTATCAACTGTTGTATTCCGAAAATAAGCAGTTACTAACAAGTAAGTTATGACTAACAATCAACTTATTCAGAATAATATATACTAGAGTGGCAATAGTTATCATGAAAAAAAGGTGTTTAGATGTTAAAATATTCGATATTAATGTATGAGGAATTTATTTCCTCCACGATTGGTCTGATCCTGATTGTGCTTGCCATGAGGACAATGAAAGATGGACTATTCTCAAGATCCAGGTTCAATATATCTTCCTGGTACTTGATTGCAGTATATGCCAGTGTGATAAGTATGACCTTCTCAAGAGGATATGGTATATTTATTGATAGTGATAATCTAAGATTTTATGGAGCCCTGATCTCAGGTCTGCTCACCATGATCTTCTACACTTTCTGGGGTTCCATGCAGATGAAATGGACCACACAGAGTCAGAGATTGGTAATAGGTGTGCTCACTTTCAGTGTATTCATGTTTGGTGTTGGTGGATTGCTATCCAATCTGTTGATAGAGACCATTGGTGCCCTTGTGATGGCCTCAATTATTATGCTGATTATCATATTTCTGCTCAAATATGCACTGCAAAATATTCCCTATATTCTGGCTCATCAGAGAGTAAAAATTATAACTCTGGGAGTGTTATTAATGGTATTATTTGAGATTATCGGGGTTATATTCATGCAATTTGATTTGTGGGAAATGGCCAGTGTATTTTTCATTATGCGTGCCCTGTCATGGGTAATTGTCACCCTGGGGATAATCATGCCCAATTTTCTCAAAGAAAGACTCTCTCGTTAATTTTAACTGTTAATATTAACCAGCTTTGATTGATCTAAGCAAGAAAGAATAAATAATTAACAAATTACTTCTAGTTAATGGAAGGCATTTCAAGAGATTTATTCCCTATTTTAGATAAGAAAACCCATCTGAATACATGTTCAGCGGCGGCACTTTCAACCAGGGTCAGACAGGCAGCAATTGATTTCATCAATGATTGGGATGAATTTGCTGGAGTATCCTGGGTGATGGAGAATAAGTGGAATGATCAGGTGGAAGCGGCAAGAAGTAATTTTGCCAGAATTATTGGAGCCAAACCTGAAAATATTGCCTATATGTTCGGTAATTCCACAGCTATCTCATCAATCATGTCATCAATTAATTTTTTTGATGGTGATGAGATAATTTTCAATGATCTTGATTTTCCATCATTACCCACCAATATCATGTCCAGATCGGATCACGGAGGAATTAATTACCGGGTGGTGAATGCAAAAGATGGTCTGACAGTCACTCCCGATGATTACAAAGAGCTAATCACTGATAAAACCAGGATGATCACCGCATGTGAGGTGGTATCCAATACCGGATTCAGAATTAATACCCAGGAAATGATTGAATTATCACATGATAAAGATTTACCAATATTTCTTGATACCTATCAATCAACAGGAACTATTCCCATGGACGTCAAACAGAATGATGTAGATTTCATGGCATCTGGTAATCTGAAATATCTGCTGGGTGGATTTGGTATAAGTTTTCTATATGTCAGGGATGACTGGATTGAAAAATTAAGACCCGGGTCCATTGGTTGGATGGGTGTGGATAATCCCTTTGCCGATCTTTATGATAAGCTGAGAACCAAATTACACCGACCCAACACAGCCACCAAATTCCAATACGGGACACCCTATCCCAATGGTGCATATGCTGCCAATGCCGGGATGAAACATATACTGGAAATTGGTATTGATAAAATATTTGATCACAATATGAGACTGACCCAGGAGATAATTGATCGTGCAATGGATCTTGGCTTTGAATTACTAACTCCAGTGGAGAAGGAGAAGCGAGGATCGATTGTAAACATTAAGCTTGATGGCTCAATAGAGAAGGTCAGAGTAATGCAACAAGAGGGATTCATACTGGATGCACGGGCTGGTGGGGTCAGGGTATCTCCCCATTTCTACAATAATTCAGATGACGTGGACAGATTATTTGATTATCTGGGCTGATCTGAATGAAGGTATTCTCCAATATTGATTATGATCTGATTAGAAAATTAGTTTTGGAATACTTTGACGAGGTAAGGGATCTTGATGATTTACTCAGTCAACTGGTGAACCGGGTTATATTACCAGGATACCTATGGGAGCTCAAATTAGACATACAACATGAAAATATAGGGGAATTAATTGACGAATTGTATGAATATGATAGCAGTTTCATTGATGAGGAGAGAATTATCTGGGTGGTTTTGCTCCTTGAATCACTTCACTCAGTGGAATGGTCTCTAATCTATGCAATACAGGCTGGTAATGCTTCATGGTTGAAACTTAAATACAAGACTGCATTATTATTGGATCGTAGTAAAGAGATAATACCTGCAATAAATTTGAGTAGACAGATTGTAAATAAAAATCCCAATTATCAGGAGGTTTATACCCTCCTAGGATTATTATCCTCAAAAATAGGAGATGCTGAGAATACATTGGGTAACTACTCTCATGCAATTCATCTAGATTCAAAAGATTACTGGGTCAGGTACTCCTATGCTGTGTGGTGTATTGAGCAAAATAATTTCGACACCGCAATAGATCAGCTACAAATTGCTCTTGAATTAAATCCCACCAGCACTCATTCATGGTTACAACTAGCCAAAGCATATCATAATCTCGGTGATAAATTCCGCTATGAAGAGTCAATAAATAAGGCCAGGGAATTAGGTTTGGATATAGCAGATTCACTAGGATAATATAATCGAAGAAATTGGATGAGTTATGGACAATAAAGACAACAAATACTACGATACCAACAAAGCACGCTGGGATGAGCTGGCAGATCTTCATTTTGAGGATTCTGACTATGATATCAAGGGATTTTTGGAAGGAAAAACCTCCTTACATGATCTTGAGCTTGAGGAGATGGGAGATGTCGAGGGTAAAAAATTGTTACATCTTCAGTGTCATTTTGGTATGGATACATTATCATGGGCAAGATTGGGTGCTGATGTGACAGGTGTTGATTTCTCTGAGAAGGCAATTGCCAATGCCAATAAACTGGCCGAGCTGAGCAATCTCAAAGGTAAGTTTGTGGTATCAAATATCATGGATCTTGAGAAAAATCTTGATGGAAAAGAGAGTTATGATATTGTATTTACCAGTGTTGGAGTTCTTGGTTGGTTAAGTGATATGAAACGCTGGGCTGACGTGATTTCTTATTATCTAAAATCTGGAGGAAAATTCTATATTGCAGAGAGCCATCCAATGGCACAGATATTTGATGATGAGGATGAACATGTCCTGAAACCAAGATACAACTATTTTTACAATCCCGAACCTGATTACGGAGAGTTTGGAAATTCCTACGCTATTGGTGATAGAGAAATTAAAAACAAGGGTGAGTACTGGTGGTCCCATACTGTTTCAGATATTATCAATGCACTAATTGATGCAGGATTGAAAATTGAATTTTTTAGAGAGTATCCCTACATATACTGGAAGATGCTGCCATTCCTGGAGCAACGTGGTGAACGATATTACATGCCAGATAAATATCCTCAGATACCAATGACATTTACTATTCAAGCAACAAAAACCTAAATTTTCATACACCTCAAAATGTATCAAATGTGTTATTTATGCCAAATTTTATTATTATTGTTATAAATTAATAATATTCGATGCATATTATATCTTATTTAAACATTGGATGAAAAGGATTTTTTAATATGTGGCCTCAAATGATAGTTCATGACACTAGGGTATGAATATTATGGTAAATATGACGATAATGCGGGGGATAAAATCAACCTTGAGGTGCATATCCGCGATTGGTTACAGGAAATGGAGTTAATGCTTGATTATATTGAGATAAACCTCCCGGAGATTCTTGTACCGTTTACAAAACAGGTCGTATCCAGGTATAAGGTCGAGTTAGATGGAAAATCATTTGTATTGTCCGATGTGGGATTGGATCGACTTGAGAATGATCAATCTCTTTTGAGTAACTATTCTCATCTCAAAGACCTAGCCCTTGCTATGATCATGAGATATATCCCATTCAAAGGTTATTCATTGAGTTCAGAGGAGGTATATATCCGATGGTTAGACTTTCTACGTCCCAAATATCGGCTTCGGTATCATAGAATTACTGTTCTGGTTGACATTATGGGAAGAGAACCTGGAATTAAATTTTTCAAAGATTTTGTTGAATTTTGGGGAGAGGAAATTGCCAAGAAGCTAAAGGGAACACATTCATACGAGCATGTCAGGGAGAATCGAGTGAAGACCTGGAAGGAGGGTAATGCAATGGAGTTTGCTATTGTAGATGTATCCGAAGCAGCATTTTTGGGCAAGTTCGATAAATGTATCTCACATGAGTCCATGAAACATGTGGAGGATCAGGAGCTGGCATACTATTCAGTGTGTTACCCCGCACCTAGACTACTTGAGTACGCCCACGAGAATATATCGATGAGAAGGACCCAGACATTATTCACCGCAGATTTTTGTGATGAGCTACGATGGGATAGAAATGTGCATGATGAACCCGAGCAACCATCTCTTGAATTTTCGAGAAAATTGGTTCCTAAGTAGTATCCTAATTGATTCTACACATTCAGTGCTGATCCAGCTACCTACGTGGTGACAACTAAGACATCCATGGTCATCTGTTATAGCTTAATTTTATGATTCGAGAATAATTAGTTAAGGCTTATACTTAAATTGATAATACAAAATCAGATTCGTCTACATCAGCTGCAAATTGTGCAACTCCAGCAATCCCATCAACTATATCGGCAAAGTCTTCTTTTTCCAATCCAATAACTTCAGCAACCAGTCCACAGACATTGATTTCCAGTTCACCAAATTCCTTCAGATCACTCAAAAGACCCCACCATGGGGTTAATTTACCACTGTTCAATGCATCAGCCAGCTTGTCTGAGAATTCAGGGAAATGACTGTGTATCATGGTATCCTGACCAATCACATCTTTTCTCATTGCCCACACAGCATCATTCATGGCGAAAATTCTTACCTCAAAGTCTACAGCAATCGCTCCACTTGTGATAAGAGCAAGCGTGGTCATGTCGTTGTATGTTCCACTTTTAACAAGGATAGTTAGTACTGTCATGCTAATTCAGCTCTCACATATACATTGTGATGTCTGCATCTTGAGCAAATTCGAGGAACGTTGCAGCTCCACCAAACTCAGCCTCGGGGATGATATCAGACTGTTTGACACCCATGACATCCATGGTCATCTGACATGCAATGAATTTAACATCGCTCTCAATACAGGCTTCAATTAGTTCAGGAACTTTTGCTACACCAGCATTGTTCATCATTCTCTTCATCATGGCTGTGGCCACAAAGGTCATTCCTGGTATTCCACCAATAAAGTTAGGTACAGGCATGGGCATGGCTGGGTTAGCAAGAGGTGCTACCTTCAGCTTTTCGAGCTTCTTCTTGTTAATAATATCTAATCCGTAGAAGGTGAAGAATATTGCCACTTCCATATCTAATGCTGCGGCGGTAGAAGCCAGGATTAGTGGTGGGTATGCGGCATCAAGTGTTCCGCTTCCTGCAATAATTGCCATTCTTTTAGGTTTATCTTCTGACATTTTCTTTAAACT
>DAOUUM010000353.1 GCA_030668165.1 Candidatus Heimdallarchaeota archaeon | reverse complement strand
ATTTTCAAAATACCTGCTGTGAACTCCTCTCATCAGATTATCCACATACCAAAAACTCACTCTCCATTTTCCTGCAAACTTACTATTTGCATAGGTGGATCTTCCCCAGAGTATCCATGATATAAATTCTGCCTGATTATCCTTCATGAATTCAAATATCTCCCGTAACTTGTTCACTCGGTCAATAAACCCCTTGGATGAGGTGAGTAACTGATGATATCCGCTGTGAAGGTGATTGGATGCAATTCCAATCTTCTTCATTATTTCATTCACCCCGTATTTACCATTATTCCCGTTTAATCCGGGTAGTGGGATCATAATACAATGATTGTCAATGTTGAGATCAATGAGATGGTTAACCACCTCATGAGCATGTTTCTGACAATGATCAAAATTCTCATCGCTTAGTTGCTGAACTATGGCTGCCAACCTCTTCTTCACCATTCCCCTTTCATTCTGGGGGCAATGTCTCAAAGAGAGACCGGTGGTATAGGTTCGCATCACCATGTGATAAATATGCATGAATCATATATAAACTCATGCACAGGCTTGAATCCCCTTGATTCTTCCCCTCCGTGATCTGTACAATTTACCAGAAAATGAGGTTAAAATGGCAATAATTGAATGTGCAAGTCTCTCCTCCTCGGTTATCTCCTTAATCTGGGGCTCCAGTAGTTGTACATCATAATATTGCAGAATTGCTCCAGTAACCTTGTTCCAAAGCGAGCGATACGATCCCTGTAGGTACAGAGTACATAATCCGGTAGTTTAGTGGGTAAATCAGAGATCATTCTCAGTAGATCCTTTCTGCCATCATTTAATCCTGAGGCAATATCCTTGTATACTCCTGTGATCCTCCAGTTTCTTTCTCTTGCATAATTCTCAAGACTCTCAATCTGCCTTTTCAGATCTTCCTTCTGCCTACCTGAACTTACCCTTGCATAGATAACTACCTCCTTCTCAGTTTTATCCCTACTCAATCCAAGAAAATTCATAATTGTTTTGTACAGGTATCTCCTGTGATTTCCTTTGGTTCTGTAATCTGCAATGAGATATTTATCCCTCTCCCATCTTCTGAGTGTAGATTTTGACACTCCTACCAATCTTGATACCTGACCTATACTGATGAACATATCAACTATTTGAAATTTCAATATTTCATGTACTCATGTTAATTGGCAGATTTTGTCAATTATTTCATCATCAGCGTTCAACAGTAACATTTCCCAAGACACTTGGATTTGAAAAAATCGAGAATGAGGCCATTAAGGTTCTCGAGGAAAACGGATTTGGTGTCTTAACTGAAATTAATACAAAAGCTGTATTCAAAGAGAAATTAGGAATTGAATTTGATAACTATAAAATTATTGGTGCCTGCAATCCAACCAAGGCACATCAGGCAATCTCAGCCATGCCAGAGATAGGTCTGCTTCTACCATGCAATGTGATCATATATGAGAAAGGAGAAGAAATTATAGTCTCAGCCATCAATCCCATGAGTTTATTCAGTATTATTGATAATTCTGAGATGGATAGTGTTGCCAAAGAAGTACATCATATGCTAAGTAATACAATTAACTCACTTAAAGCCAGATTATCATAGTCAAAATATAATTTAATCAGCTACCAGAACTTCTCGTAGTGTATCTTCTCTTTGGACCAATTAAGCTCAAGCAATACTTTTTCCATTGTCTCCAACATCGGGATGGGACCGCAACCATACGATGTGGGTGTAGCTTTTTCAAGACCATTTTCTTCTTGCCATCGTAGTACTTCATTTTTGATCATGTCGGCATCTATTCGGCCAGTCAATCCGGGCCAAGTGTATTTTAATTTATCTCCGAGCCGGGTAAGTGTATATATGATTCTTAAGTTGGGGTTCATCCTCTCAAGCATGATCAATTCAGTCTTGTACAAGATATCCTTTGGTCTTTTGTTGCTGTATAATAGGAGGATTTTTCTATCGGATTTGGTCAGGGTTGCCCAGCGAATCATACTCATTAGTGGGGTAATTCCCACTCCAGCACCAAGTAACAGAAGTGGATCATCAGATTCATTATCTATATGAAATCGACCATAGGGGCCTTTTAACTGCCATCCGGATCCCTCTCTGAGGTTCCATATGTGATGAGTGAATACACCGTACAGTTTTATGCTCAGATCTATATAATCTGGATCTGTAGGGGATGATGCAATGGAGTATGCCCTATTTTTCTTACCAAAAACCTCGGGAAAGTAAACCATAACATATTGTCCGGGAATAAAAGTCCAATTTTCAGGTTTATGAAATCTGAAAGTTTTGATATCAGGAGTTTCATCGATGATCTCAACTAGTTCGGCCTCCCATTTCTGGGATTTTGGTCTGCTTGGTCTTCCTTGAACTTCTGTATTGATAGTCATCCTTTCCGTAACCTCTTTGCATTCTTTATATTATAAAATGTCATCATCAATACGCGTGAATATTATAAAATTATTCACAACATATTTGACACGTGATTCTAGTGGAATTAGGCACTATAGAATTTATACTAATACCATAAATTTTGGAAAAATACTCAGTAATTAATATTTTTTTTAACAGCTTCATTTTGATTGAGATTTAACTCATGAGTGAAAGTGTATCACATTTTCTTTTTTGTGTTATAATTTCAAACACAATGGATAACTCACAGTATCCACTATCCCCTTCACAAATGTTTTGGGGAATACTTTTCTTCCAATATTTCCAGCTGCATTACAATCTGCATTCAGCTCAATTCCACCTGAACTTCTGAATAAACCTCTTTTTATCCGTCTACCGCTGTATATTCTTTGCTTTCTTATCTCTTCATCATCCAGAAAGCTACATTTTGAGGTATAACTTTCCTCAGTTCTTATCACCCTGATTCCAGCATCCTCTGCTTTGTATTCAATTTTTCTGAGTAAATTCAAAAATGGTATTCCAACAAAATTCTGATTATTTATTTTACCAATTCCAATATTCTGTTTCCAACCCTCATTGTATCCGATAACTACAGTATCAATATTATCCGCTACGCATTGATCGATGAATATCCTACTGGTATTATGTATGAAATCCTCCATTTTCTTGTATCTTTTATCAAGAATATGGTCCATCTTTGAACCAGAATAGATATTTTGTCGTTTGTAAATACTGGATAAATTGGCTTTTCTCTTGTTAAACCAACGAGTGTAAGATTTGATTAAAGTTCCCTTGATAATTAGGGGTCTTCCCACATTCGATACTGCGGTTATTAGATTATTTACTCCAAAATCAACTGAAATAATATTTTTCACTGGTTTTAAATCAGGTACATTCCTCTATACCAGTTCCAGTAGAAAATTATTGCCCTTGGGAATAATCCTGGCCTGATTGATCTTGCCACTTAATCGGGTCCTAATCCTCAGATCCATTACTCTGGGAAATTTAAGA
Organism: Candidatus Heimdallarchaeota archaeon; assembly: GCA_030668165.1. Lineage (GTDB taxonomy): Archaea > Asgardarchaeota > Heimdallarchaeia > Heimdallarchaeales > Kariarchaeaceae > JAJRQD01. Next base: position 308 of record DAOUUM010000353.1, on the reverse strand, counting down.
AAACCATTCTTTATATTCACCTGTTGTGAGGTGAAATAGAGTATATGGAACCCAGCCTTTCTCTTGAAACCTGGAGCTCTTGGTTTGGATCTGAATTTATTCGGATTTTTTTTGTATGATTTCAATGCCTGAAAATATGATTTCCAGGATTTAACCAAGGATTTAATAATTTGCTGTGCTGTCTGTGCAGGTAATGAACTGTAATCTGGATGTCCTTGCAAAATGTTGATCATCTCGTATTCTGAGGTGAAATATTTGCTATCTAGCTGTTTTTTAAAAATATAATTTGCATGATTGTATAGATTTTT
>DAOUUM010000054.1 GCA_030668165.1 Candidatus Heimdallarchaeota archaeon | reverse complement strand
GACTACTGTGGAAAATCCTCTTGGAAATGCCACAGAGCAATGACCCACCGGTGAAGCGTGGATTACCGGTCTTCGTTGAAAGTTAGGAAACTGGAGAAGCAGGAGAGACGAACCGTTCTGATTAAATCAGGACAACATGGCAAACAACCCTAGACTGGGTGACGGTGACGTCTGGTTGCTGTGGAACGAACACGTAAGAATTTGTCAAAATTCAGGTCATCAATACAGAGAAGTTTACTATGCAAATCACCTACTATATAGATACAGATCAGATCAAACCCGATAATCAGAATATAACCTACTTCGATTCAAAAATAGACTCTAACAATTGGGTAACACTATTCTCAAAAAAATTTGATCTTCCTGAGGATGAGGTGACTGAATTTTTGAATAATATATTAAATAATGATAATTTGTTAGAATTCGTGGTTATGAGAGATAATTACACATTACAGGCTACAGCATGTTTCATTAGAGGTGAGAAAGAAAATGAAGCTTTATTGACGGCGATATTTGCCAATGAAGGATATCTTTCTAAATTATTATCAAAACTAAAGGTAGTAGCTGAGAAATACGGATACAACAGACTATTAGTAACTTTCACACATCTTGATGAAGATTCTCCCTTAATTGATACCTATGTAGAAACAGGTTTCAAAAAATTAGCCTGAATTGATATCTTTCCAGTATACTATCCATCGGGGATCGATTTCAAAACCTATAGCCTTGCGTTTCTTATTTATTGCTACTCTGACTACTTGACCAGAGCCAACATATGGATCCAATATCACATCATTCTTTACACTCCAGAGCTCGATACAATTCTCAATTAATTTATCCGGGAATGTGGAGTAGAAGCGATTATATCCATCATATTTCCTACCCCCATCATTTGCTAGTTTCCAAACGGAATTTAATTTTTTTCTCCTGCTGGTTTCCATGGTTTCATCATTCTCTCCTTTGCGGAATACGGAAATCCAATCATGGGTCTGTATCAATTGAGAATTGGGTATGTAATTCTGGTGGGTTTCATCTCCATAATTTGGTTTTGATTTATACCATATGGCCTCATCCACCAGTAACCAATTATTTTTTACTGCACTGGAGGCTACATCATGAATTATGGGATAATAGAACTTAATCCGGCCCTCCTTATCACTAGGAGAATTACTTAATATCAAGCATAACCTCCCTCCATCTTTGGTTACTCGGTATAGTTCCTCAAGAATTTCCGCGATATGCTTCAGATAATCATTGTAATCTTTCCAGCCAAATTCAGGATTCCCATCATCCAGGATGTAGAGATCATCATCATAAAATGGTGGACTGGTGATTGTCAGATCAATAGAACTGTCTGGAATCTCTTTAATACCATCCAACGCATCCATTAAATGAATTTTATCCAATAAATCCGCTGGAATTCTCATTATATAAGACTAATATATTAAATTAAATAATATTTTGCCTAGATTTTAAGAGATGTGATATAATTTGATTCTTCTTTTGCTGTTAAGGTAACCTCTGCAATATTTCCATTTTCCAAGAAAACTGCTATATTTGTCCATTCAGTATTGGATAGGTAACTTTGAGATAGTATCACCGTTTTATATTCAGGTTGACTAGTACCCATGGTTATTTTTCCTTTGATCACACGAACTGTACTACCTGAATCTACATAATCAACAATATTTTCAATCTCTAAGAATTGTTTTGAAGACTTTGGCGTTGCTTTTGCAGCAGGTGTTTTCTTTGGCGTTGCTTTTGCAGCAGGTGTTTTCTTAGGCGTTGCTTTTGCAGCAGGTGTTTTCTTAGGTGTTGCTTTTGCAGGAGTTTTGCCCTTTGAAATAGGTGATTTTGTTGTTGGTTTCTTGGTAGTTGATTTTTTAGTGGTTGACCTAGTACTAGCCCTTTTCCTAGCAACTGCCTCAGCTTTTTCCTGTTTCGCCTCAGTTAGAGCATCTGAATGCCCTGAAACCTTCAATCTCTCAGTTCTCTCCTTGATTTGACTTGGAAGTCCGGTATCCTTATCAAGTTGCATACCGATTAGATTTGATTTCACATATTTTTGTTGGACACTCTTCCATAAATCACCAAGATTGGGATCTGATAATTCTTCTAGTGGATAATTAACCTTCAACCAAAAGCCATCAGGTAATGTGGTTCCTGATCTCCTAATTGAATCTGCCATTCTTCTTGCAGTTCTTGTGGCAACGATTCCCATATTATCAGAAAATACCAAAAACCATCTCTCAGAATTATCATCCATAATTAATAAACCATCAATGCCTTCGATTTCGAGCTGAGTTGAAATCGCTGCAGGATCTCCTTTGATTAAATCCTTAAACTTCTTCTTTGCTCCTTTATAGTAGGTAAATTCCCTAGCATCATGATTGTAAATAAAAAATTCAAACTTCTTCATCATCTGATAATACTTTTATAGAGAACTCTCATAAAAGTTTTTCTTAGCTACAAACGATCAATATTTTAGATTTGCCAATATAGTTATAATTAGTTTAAATTTAAGAAATTGATTTGACCACTTTATTGATAATATCTTCAATTATTAATGGTTTCTCGAATATTTCGATGGGTTCAGCATCTCTTTTCGCCCAGTCGAAGACTGCTCCCTCAATTGATCCAGTAATCAAAAATCGCTTGATACTAGGATAATTCTTCTTCACATGGGTCAACAATTCAATGCCTAGCATTTTTGGGAGGTAGTGGTCACTCACAATCGCATGTATATTTTGTTTTTCCAGAAAATCCATCGCTTTCTCAGCAGACATTACAACATGTGCTTCAATCCCATCAATGTATTCCAAGGCAAGGTTTATGAGGACATTTAAATCTGGTTCATCTTCAACAAACAATATGTGTATAGTATCATCATCCAAATCAATAATGGTATCTTCGGTCATGAATTCTGATCAAAAGTAATAATGAATTATATAAAAGGTATCCTATCTCCCTACATTTCATGTTACTAGTGATGTTAAAAAAATTGTAGTATTTTCTTTGAATGTGAATTTTATACCTATTGGGCAACTTTAGGCGACAATTTAATTTCAAATATACCCAAATTGTACTCAACATTAACTGTTGAAGGTTCAACAAGAACCGGTAATTCTCCCTCTATCTTAATTTGAGTGCCTTTAAAAATATTAATAAATTTTTTATGGATAGCACCATGAATAGACAATTTCAAATCGATTATTTTTATCTGAATGGATTTTGCAATCACACCGGGTAGGATTATGTAAAGATGAATTTGATTCTCATGATGAAATAAATGAAAATCCAATTCATAATTCGGATCTAATTTTTTCCCATTAGTGATTGTAAATTCTGTTAACATGATTGATTGGTAAACCAGTAAGTAGAAAAGTATTAAGTTGTTTTATTGATAAAGTTCATCTTCTCTTTTTTCGAATTAGTAAGGGAACAGCTAAGACTAGAACAAATGAAATGGGGAAGGAAATAAATCCTGGAGTTGATTTATCAGTTGTACCTGTGCTTAGAGGAGCTAGAACCACTATTTTAACTAGATCATGTGATGTGTTTCCTGCAATATCAGTGATTGATAAACGGATTAGATATTCACCTATTTCCAATCCCCCTAAAAACGAGCCTGTTAGGGTATATGAGGTGAGAGTGGCATCAACAGATGAGAATATGGTTTCTCCCTCTATATTAGTGTCTATTTTTTCAAGAACAACCTCTACCTCAGTCTGAAATGCTTCTATCCAGGTCCATGTATATTCATTATCTGTTGATCCAACTGTAAATTCAATATCATCAATAGAAGTTATATCAGGAGATGTGAGATCATCCCATTCAATATTAAGCAGATAAAAACCAGAATTTCCTGAAGTATCATTAATCATCATTTTAATTGATGTACTCTCATTATGTAAGCCATTCAATTCAAATATTAAATCAGATAAACCATCCCAATTATCAATACTAAGTGTTAAAACATCATTTGTCCACATTCGTAGTTTTGAGGGGAGTAATTCTGTCACCTCAAATGTAACAGTGAGTGTATTGGTTGCATCTCTAATACCGGAAGTGGTACCAGTGACTATTGGTGCAGTTGCATCAGCAATTAAAATAGTTTCAATAAGTTCAATTGAGCCGAGGCTTGAGTAGAGTTTGAGTTTGATTTCGTAACTACCTATGTCTAAATCTGATAAAGCAATCTGAATCATAGATGTACCATCCCATGAGCTATTGGTCAATAATAAGTCATCAATCCAGATGGCATAGTTTCCTGTCTCTCCATTAATACCTGCATCCCAAATTAAATCGTAAGTATTAGAATATTCAAATGAAGTAATATTCAAGGGATTAATGTACAGACTATGGTTAAAATTGATAGACTTGCTCTCAATGAATTGATTCCCTGCAAGATCATATACCGACAATCCAACAATATGAGCCCCAAACGAGAATCTAGAGGGGTCAAGGTTGAAAATAAGATCTAACTCATCTAGTGAAGAATTTAATAATATGGTGCTTTGTATTACATCATCTACCAACAAATCAATATAATCCAGTCCAAAATTATCATGAGTATCTAGGGTGATATCTGAATTAGTATCTATATCGACAAAGCTGTTTAGATTTGAGGTCATCGTTGGATTTGTTGTGTCTACATAAAATATTGAATAAACACGATCTTGAAGATCGAGTCCTAGATTTTTCTCAATTAATGTTAAATTGTGTTCTCCTTCCGTAAGACCGGTGATCTCATCTCCTGACGATTTTTGGCCCTGAAAAATATCATCTAAGTAAGTATCAACAAGATTGGATGGAGATACAAAATCAAGGATAAAACTGCTTCCAGCGATATATGCACCATTCAATGGGTGGAACAATTCAATATTTGGGATGAAATTTGGATCGGTAAAGTCAATTGTAATCGTATCGACAGCATTGGAACTATCCACTAGTCTAATAGTGACCATCAGTTCTCTATCACTAGCCTCAGAAATTGATACAGATTCATCGTTGGTTGCATCTGTTGTACTGGTACTTGTAGAACTGTAAATTACATTTAATTCACCATTGTTACCTGCTTCGGCATCGAATACTAATATGTCCACGTCAACTCCATCAGGAACTTCTACCTCCAAATTATATGTACTACCGGCCTTGGCAGATAAGTGCCAAGATTTTACATTTTCAATGAATGGATCTTCTAGACTCAACTGGTAGGAATTAGTACCGGTTGGGAATTGGATACCTAAGGCACCCATAGCCGCACTAGCACTCACTGCACCCCATCCTTCATAAAAATCCTTACTAGAACGATTGATGGATGGACTGGGATCAGTAATACCAGTGCCACTTTCTCCACCATCAAAACCAATATTTGCCACCTCATAGGTACCAGCTAGTATCGCTCTTTTAATATTGAAGACATCTGAGGATGTCCAACCCCATGCAGTACTCTCAGTATATTTCTGAACTAATAATGAGGCAAGACCAGCAATATGAGGTGAAGCCATACTTGTACCCTGGTGCCCCACAAAATCATCGGAAATAACATTAAATCCGACAGAATTTGCATCGGGAGATACTATTAGACCATAACCTTCTGTATATGAAGTATTCCAATCATTGCTCGGAGAGGAGTATGATCCTCCTGGAGCCAAAACATCCGGTTTGATAGATGGATTATTTGCATTATTACCAGCACTTGAATAGTATGCAATCTCATTGTATCTATTAACTGCACCTACAGTGATTGCTTCAACCGCAGACCCAGGGGAGAAAATACCCCCACTGTCAGCCCCATCATTACCTGCAGCGGCCACTGTAATTATACCTTCTGTGGCTAATTTGGCAATATATAAATCCAAAGTTGAAGAAACCTCATCAAGACCCAGACTCATATTAACCACAGTAATGTTGTATTCTTCCTTATTATCAATTACCCAGACAATCCCATTAATAATATCAGTCTCCCATCCGGATCCCCCATCATCCAATACCTTCACAGATACTATGTTGGACGAGAAAGCAATTCCTGCATGACTCTGAAATCCATCCTCGTTTAATTGAGATGGTACCTCAGTATCCTGTGTTACTTCTGCCCAACCCTCAAAACTTTGACCTTCTGAGCCGGAACCTCCCATAAAACCTGCAATGTAATCACCAGATCCGACGTTATAACTTACTTCAAACTTACCAGTTGAATCGAAATCATAATCGATCGTGGAGAAATCACTCGCTCTGATCAGTATCACCCCTGCAGCGGTTGAAGGATTATCTGCACCTTCTGATGCCCAATCTATCCCGATTGTAATGGTACTTGATTCATTAACATTAGCAATTAGAATTTCAGGAATGAAATATCCGTCCTCTGGTAATACACCTCTTGCGGTCTGATAGAATGATGATCCAGTAGTTGGCAAACCTGCAGCTATTCCTGCAACATGTGTACCATGCCCATTGCCATCAATTCCCACAGTATCTGGACCACTGAAAACATTGTGGGTGGCAACAATTCGGTCCGTAAATGCAGATTGTGTGGGATCGATACCTGTATCGAGTATAGCTACACTATAATCTGAAGATCCGGTATATCCAGTGGCCCACACATCTCTGGCATAAATCTGAGATGTCGAGTATGCTAGGAGGCTATGAGCCTTATGATTTTCTTCTATCACAACAAGGCCTGGCAATTCGGTTAGTGATTGGACTAAATCACCAGGTGCTTTAATATTTATAACTGGAAGACTTGAAAATTCTTGTTTGAATATCGCACCCTCTGGTAAAAGAAGGGAGGGAATTCTACTGAATGAATCAAACATTAACAGCAGATCCATTTCTCCATCGGTAATGACCATAGTATCCGCAATTTTATCATAATTACTATCAGCCGCTGCAACATTTCTTTCAATTGCATTTTTCATATACTCATCTGGTTCTGAAATTGGATCAATAATATAATTGTTTGAATTTGATTTCATTGTATCAACATAGGTTGGAATGGCATTTGATCCTGAGATAAATAGGACCAGAGTTAAAATTAGTACAGGGAGATACTTGCTGGGTTTCATTGAATATCATTAATAATAATTAAAACAATAAAAAACGTATGTAATCACTAATGGATTTGCCCTAGTTTCTTTTTTTCATTTTTACTGCATATGTTGCCAATAATAAGGCAAAAATTGCTGGAAATAATGGTGATGGAGAGGTAGCAACTGTGGATGTTTCAGATAATTTTACATTAGCCTGGATCTCAAGGGTTGTAGTATTAACATTGCCAGCAAGATCGTATACAGTTAATACCAAAGAATAGGTTCCAGTGCCATTGTTACGATATACATGATTTGATGAGGACAAGGAGGTTACATTTTGAACGAGTCCGTCTCCCCAGTTAAGAGTAGCTAAGTCAATTCCTCTATCGGATGGATAACTATCAGTAAAATTGAAATCAATGCTGATAAACCCATCATTATCTGTGCTAATCAGTGCAGCTGTTAGAAAATCTACATTTGGTGCTCTGGTATCAACGTAATATAACAAAGTCTCGTTTCTCGATTGATTCATCTCATTAAAAACAATAATAGTAACAACATGTGTGCCCTCAATTATCTCACCGTCATCTTCAAAACTAATAGTGAAGTTGGTATCACCCTTAATACTGGTTGAAGATGCATAATTAGAGCTAATGGTTGCATTTTTTACCAACGATCGCACATTAGAGAAACTGAATTCAATAAATTCATCAGCTCTATTAGTAATTGATGCATTATTGGCAGTGAGGCTTATTGTAGGTCTTGAATCCTTAATTATTATGTTCACAGGGATTGTCTCATTATAAGATCCTGTTTTGTACTCGACATAGGTCTGAATTTGAACCAGTTGAGAGATATTGAAAAGGGGCAATAGCATCCTGTATTCGTGTATCGAAGTGTTGAAATTGTTGGTATCATTTTGAAGCACGTATGAGATATTATTTGCAAAATTAATTGAGGTCCAGTTGACAATTATCGTATCTGATGTAGAATTTTCAAGAACTTTGTACCTCAGGAAGAACTCATCATCAGCACTCTCATTGAGTGAGGAAACTGTGACATTGATATTATCTATATCTGTGTATTCAGCAAGATTCTCCGAGAATTCTGATGAGAAGCTAAATCCATTGGTAATTCTATGAACAACCGGAACATAAGGATTGAGAATTTGCCGTTCCCAGCCGATAGTGGAATTAGCCGTGAAGAACACCACTCTATCAGTTAGTGTATAATTATATCTAAATGAAGAAATATCTGTATCATTATCATGATCTATCTTGTTCATTGATATTTTTGATAAAACATCATGATTATAGACTTCGGTTTCATTATTTCCCATCATTAGTGTAACTGATTGATTATTATGAGGATCAATAACGGTATATATTATTGAAACTTCTGTTCCTTCGACTACATAATATTCCTGGGAATTTGATGTGAGGGATCCACCAATGATCTCGGAAAATACCGGATATTGAGGACCTGTTAGCATCCAAGTTTGATGACCTTCAACCTTGTCAAAGAGATCAAATTCCTCCATAGTTCCATTGGATAGCTCATTATCCCATGCATATGCATAGAAAATTGTGTATGAAGTGAGGGTTAAATTAACTTGGTAAGTTGATTTACCTTGAAAACTATCAATGAGTGTAAAATTAATTGCACGGTTATTAGAATAGTCTGCTGTTAAGTTACTTCCTGTTCCAAGTAGTATTAATCCCTCTGCGTTGAAGCGATCTGCTGTGTACTCAATGGTTACGTTAGCATTCTCCACAAAAATGAAACTTCCACTGGGTGTTCCATCGGGATCGATTGATACAAATTCGGGAGCTGGTACGGCATTATCTTCCATTACATGGTTGATAGCATTTGTAGATAATGTTAATCCACCTAATAATAAAATTAATAGCAAAATCGGGAGTATCTTCTTCATATTATCCTTCCACTTTATTTCAGTCTATGCCGATTGAGAATGGTAACGTTATAAGTTGTATTATATTGATATCCACAAATATTAGATAATCTTTGATGTATGAATTATTTAATTTTAACGCCATAATTCATTAAAACTTGGATTCAACAGTGATTAAATCATTTGGTTTTAAATTATTTCGGCAAACGGGACATATTTGTTTGATTTTCAGCCATCCGGTTATATGATCTCTGTGTGCTCTTGAATTACAGAATTTACATTTGACTAAATCTTCAGATGTATTCATCACACTTCTACATACGCTACATAATGGAGGTCTAGTTAGGCAATTGGTACAGGCTTTTCTATAATCCTTTAGCAGAGTATTACATTCAAAGCAGCGAGGTTTGTCTTTGGGCTTGATGAAATCGGATTGTTTGATAAATGCACTACCGGTAAAGTATCCTTTGTAGTAGCCCTGTGCGATCAATAAAGCAATTTCTTTAATCGTATCACTCGTGGTCCAATCTAGTTTACTCGCTATCTTAGAAAATCTGATTTTAGCCTTCGGAAATGATTTTAATTCAAGGATGACCATTCTAGATTGATATGATAGCTCGTCTTCCTCTAAGGTGGGTCTAGATTGTGGATCTTTAATTATTTCCAATGTGCCAGATTTGTTAACAAGAGTAATTAGACCAGAACCAGTAAGAATATATGCCCTCCTTAATGCTTCAGTTGAGGAGATCTCAAATATTTGTTTAATCTTTTTCAGTGGAGTTGACTTCATAGCAATTAAATAACCTAGTAATTGCTGATCCTCTGTTGACATGTCTATGATGTGCAATAATGGGGGTAAAACAGGTTTGGACTTCAATGATATGAATGCATTTTTAATTTCAATCTCGGCAAATCCTCTGGACAGAAAGATGTAAGCCTTGTTTCTAGCCTCATCTTTATCAGTATCAAGTAAAGATGCCAATCTGATTATCGAGATCTTACCTTCGGCCAATAAACAACCAATAATTATCTTTTCCCATCTATCAAGAGTTCCCTGCTCTGTGATAGCACTTTCTTTTTTCGATGTGATTTTAAATCTATTAGGAGTTATTAATTTTCCACTAATGATACCCCCCAAGTATAGATCTATTATTCCCTCCAGAATTTTATTTTCATCTAATTTTAATCTATCTGCAATGTCCGATAGGTTGAATTCCTTCTTAGACAGTATAATACCTGCGAGAATTTTATAATCGATGATTGAAGTCTTATTTAAATCTTCAATGGTTTTATTAGTGGGGTATACAGGAACTGTAATCGGTGAGATCAACCCTTGAGGGGTTACCTTGAATTCAAATTCTTGGGTAGCAGTTAGTGTTGAAATTATTTCTAGTACCTCACTAACCCTAATTTTCACAAATTTGGCAATATCATTCAAAGAGATTTGTCGCCTCAAGGTGACAAATCCGATTATTTTTCTCTCGTTTACTGACATTAAGTCAATATCTCTCTTGTCGAAGTTTATTTGGAAACGATCAATTTTAATCTCAATCTCCAAATTTTTTAGAAAACCGTACTTAACATTAAATTCACAAAAAATTAAGTCGGAAAGGATCAAATTCACAAATGTATCCTGAACCTCATGTTCTGGGAGATCAAGATCATTTGAAATCTCCTTAATATTCGCATTTTGATATATCATACCATATCCAGCAATTTTCTTCTCATTTGCTGAAATTTGAGTTGCTATCCTCTTGGGTAAGGAAAGATAAACAATAACGTTGAATTTATCATTCTCGACTGGAGCGAGTGAAATTACACCAGTTACCACAAATTTTGATAATAAAACAATTACAGAGGCATAGCTTAGAGAAAATGATTTTTGTAATTCCTCGATGGATACTACAAATCTGGCCTTTAGATATGCAAGGATGCTCTTATCATCACGATCTGGGGGGTATTGAAGCTTGAGAATTGGCTTATTAATACTAATTAATTTAACTGAATTTCTTGTAAATTCAATATCAAGAAAGTCTGAATTGCTTAATCTGCCACATTGCTCTTCAATCTGAATTTTTTTTAATTGAAGGATTGATTGTAGGAGTTTAATATTAACTTCCTTGAGAATTAAAATGCTACCAATTAAGGAGGTTATATCCGATTCGGACAAGTCGGAAAAATTCTTACTTACATATTCAATTGGCTTTATACCTTCTTCTGATACGGGTATGAAATCTGCCATTTACTCCACCAATTAATCCTAATTTAATATTGAATAATTAGGTTAAATAAGTATTATATACAACTTAATAATATTGGTTTAAATTACATAACAACTCAAAAAAAAATAGGCAATCAACAATCAATCTAAGCAAGTTTCAATATTCTCACCATAGTTTTGGAAATAATTGTCCAGTATTTTTCATATATTCCAAATATTGATCTCCATACTGCACAATCAATATTTTTTCTTCATAGTTTGCCCTGATCTTTCCAGCAATCACTGCCATGGGAATGCCGAATAGTAGTAACCAATTTGGCAATATTAACCAAAGATCTATGGCCATTGCAATAAAAAGGGTGTAGAGAGGATGCCTAACATACTTATATGGACCTGATACAATAAGTTCCCTATCCTCATGAGTAGATGAGATATTCACCCCTAGTACCCT
>DAOUUM010000464.1 GCA_030668165.1 Candidatus Heimdallarchaeota archaeon | reverse complement strand
GATATTTGATATCTCAGATAACTCAGTTTGGAATATTGTTGAGGTAACAGTACTTGATACAGCTGATCCTGTAATTGATGAGCCAGCAGATATTACTGATTATATAGAAGGAGATACTGGATATTCCATCACATGGACAGTTAGCGATATTCATGCCTCAGTCTATAATATCACAGAAAATGGGGTTCTTGTGGTTAAGAATGCGGTCTGGACATCAGGTACTATAAATTATATTATTGATGGTCTTGTCAGAGGTATATATACGTACAATATAACGATATATGATAACTCGGATAACTCAGTTTGGGATATAGTTGAGGTAACAGTACTTGATACAGATGATCCTGTAATTGATGAACCAGCAGATATTACAGATTACATAGAGGGGACGACTGGACACTCCATCACATGGACGGTCAGTGATATTCATGCCTCAGTCTATAATATTACAGAAAATGGAGTTAATGTGGTTTTTAATGCTGATTGGACATCAGGTACTATAATATTTGATATTGATGGCCTTATCAGAGGAACATATATATTCAATATCACGATATTTGATGATTCAGACAACTCAGTATGGGATATTGCTGTTGTAACAGTTCTTGATAATGTCGATCCTACAATTGATGAACCAGCAGATATTACAGATTATTTAGAAGAATCGACAGGGAATTTCATCAACTGGACGGTTAGTGATATTCATGCCTTTGTCTATAATATTACAGAAAATGGAGTTAATGTGGTTTTTAATGCTGCTTGGTCCTCAGGCTCAATAGATTTTAATATTGATGGATTACAGGTAGGCACCTATATATTCAGTATAACTATATATGACGATTCTTATAATTCGATTTTTGATTTAGTAGAAGTTACTGTTTTGGATGAGATAGATCCAATATTAGTATTCTATCCTGATAACGAGATCCAGATATTTGATAATCAAACTATCTTTACTTTTACTTGGAGAGCGGAGGATAGCAATCCAAATCAATATACAATTTTACGGAATGGAACTGAGATCCAAAGCAATGCGTGGGTATCAACTGAAAATATCACTTACGTATTGGATGAGCTATTAATTGGTGCGTATGATTATACTATTATCTTCTACGATACCTCGAACAATAATGTTACCTATGCTGTAATATTTTGTATTAAAGATTCAGACATTACTGAGTCGACACCTCCTGAATTTTCAATCATTGAGAATGTTTACGAGGGCACGATAGAGACAATATATGTAAATTGGTACACTCTGAGTGATAGGTTGATAGATAGTGCAATTGTCAATCTGACTATAGTATCTGACTTCAATAATGAAAGTATTTATCCCGATACGATATCATATCTTATTTTCGCAAATAGTACTGGAATTATTCAGCTCATATTTAATTATACGAGTTTATTACCCGGTAACTATAACTGGATAGTAATATTCCAGAAAGAAGGATTCGAGAGCATCAAATTATTGAAAGATTTTATAATTCATCCACATGTTGTTAATATCGAGTTACAAATTGATGAAATTCTGACACAGGGAGAGGAATTCAAGATTTCCGCCAAGTTAACCTATAACAACCCAACAGGGTTGATTCTCAATGGAATAACCTCTTCGAGACAAGGATCCATCTCTGATGTAGAAATTATATTTACTATTGTTTTTACAACTCAAACAGGTGATAATTCTACACTGAGTAGTAATAATATTCTTACTGATGAGAATGGAATTGCTCTTTGGGTTCTTAATTCTGATCTTACAAGTACAATGCGATCGGTTAATTCGATAAGTTCAAGCATTATATCATCTGGGGCTTATATTTTACCACAAGCGGTAGCAGTTCCAACAGATCAATTACCAGATGTGAAAGAATCAACACTAAGTATTGCCGATATTTTTGACGATATCAGATCAATAATTGAGGAATATCTAGAGTTATTTATTGCAATTGTATTTGTGCTGTTAACAACTATTGTAGTAGTTATTTTCCAGGTAAAGCGAAAACGAGAGAGAACAAGACTATTTGACCACCTCAAATTAAGAACTGCTGAGGAGATGGAGGGCTTACTTAGCATCAATGCAATAATTATCAAATCCACCTATTCAGGAGTTCCTTTCTTCGAACGGGTGTTTGAGGATGCGATCAATATTGATCTTGCTTTATTATCTGGAGTGACCACTGCTATTACATCAGTCTTATCCGAGATACAGAAAAACAAGGAGGGATTTGAGATCATGCAGCGAAGTGGTTTATCGATAACCACTCATCACGGAGAATTAACAACGTTTGTGATTGTATCTAACGGGGAACTACCAGATATTATTAGATCCCAAATTGAAGATGCACACAGTGCATTTGATGAGCAATACAAACATATGGCAGATGAACCATTACTTCTGAACACAATTGGAAGAACTCCTATCAATCATCATATCTCGAACTATGTGAAGATTTCACTAAAGGAAAATCTGAAGATTAATGATGGAGTGATTAACAAAATCCAGGATAAAAAATCCATTACAAGAAAGATCAGATCTAATTTGAAGACACTGATGGATCTCAATGTTTCTCTAAAAGAAGCAGAACTCCCCCTGACACTATACTCTTTATTTGAGTTCTTGAGAGCACAGGGAATGGATAATGAACAGATCTATCAAACGATTTCCACAGCAAATGCACATGGAATAATCGAGTCAACAGAGGTATAGTAAATGGAAAG
>DAOUUM010000243.1 GCA_030668165.1 Candidatus Heimdallarchaeota archaeon | reverse complement strand
AGTTTTGAATTTGTTTGGAGCAGGTTCGGTAAATACTCAGGTTCATAACGTACCAATTTATCTAATGATGGTTCTCATAGGATTCCTATACATTTTTCCATTTTTCCAGGGCTTGTTCTTAACTCAACCTGGTGAGCAATCAAGCATTCCCAGTGAGTTTATTATTGAAAGGATCCTTGAATTCTTTGTCGGAATATTCAAATCTCCATTCATCACTTCAATTCTTGCTTATTTAGTGGCATTCGTTTTTCCGGTATATATATTTGTTAACTTATTCAATCTCGACTTAGCAATTGCGATATTACTATGGGCTTTGATACCACCTTTAATATCAATTTCTGCCCTAGCGGGTGTGGGTTTTGGGGAAGATCTTATTAGGTTAAGGTTGATCAGAAGACCATTCAGAGATCTTAAAAAGTTGGGAGCCCCAAAAATTTCTTTACGCAAGATGCGGTTTGAAACGGGGGGATTATTATTGGTTTTAATTGCCATACAAGCACTGATCACAACCGCGTATTTTGGTGTTCGTGGATTATTAATGGGATTTGGTCTTGTTGAAGCTTCCGGGACAATTGGCCTTGCGACACTTTTTTTAGTGCTATTCAACAAAGCAAGAGGTAGCACTAAAGAGATTAAGGAAGTATGGACCGAATCTGGATTTAAGGTTTCTATATTCCAATTATTTTTACCTGTTTTTGTCTTCCTAGGTATTATATTATCTGCATCACTAGAGGTATTTATTGGTCAGGAAAATTCAGTCGGGGTACTAGATTCGATAGGTCTTTCCGAACATAGACAATTAACAGCAGCATTATTGGCCATCCAGAACTTTGTTCTAATAATTACTGCGATCATTATACTAAAAATTACCCCTGCTACGGCAGAGAAAAGATTAATTAAAGAAATTCCCAATTTTTATACTTTAGATGACGGGACTCCTGATATTGAGGGTTATCTATTCATATATCACAAGTTAAGATCTGATAAATCGATAGAAAATTATCTTCAAGAACTGGCTAAAATAATTCAAAAAGACCCCAGACAAGCTGATTCTCTTAAAGGTATCATACGAGAAAGTCTTGAAAAAGGCAATGAATCAGTACAGGTTGCTGCTGCTCAAGTTTTACATATAATTATATTGAAGCTTGAAAGGCTGGATAGGGACTACTTGGCATTAACCAAGTTGGCTTTTGAATCCCCATATAATGGAGCAAGAATTTATGCAGTTAGATGTTTGAGTAATCAAATCAAATTTTATTCAGAAGTGGAAAAGGAGAATTTAATTGAATTACTCGCAAATAAGATTTCAGATCCAGATTCTGTAGTTGCTTGGGATTCAAGCCTTGCTCTTCAGAGATTGATTATCAAAGAAGCAGCATACCGATCATTTGTGTTGTCATTTCTGATAAGAATTATCCAGAAAACAAATAATCAGAGCTCTTTGGATGCTATCAATCGATTTTTCAATCGGGTGGCCAGGGATAGTAGTGATGTCGGGCATATGGCAATCGCTACTCTTGGTATTCAAATTTCCACGGGAAATCCTGATAAAATAAACAATTTGATCAGAGGTATCAGAGCAATTATTCGAGGGGATCCCGGATTGTCTATTGATTTATTGGATCAGGTAGCTCTTGGTGTACAGAACCCTGATAAGGAGTTCAGAAAAAATAGTTTCCTTATTCTAATGAATATAGCAGAATTTAGTGAAGGAATAGATGAAGAGGTATTGGAACTAATCCTACGGGGACTTGATGACGAGTCCGAAGATATACAGAAGATAGCATTTGAGGCACTACGCAAAGAAATTGAGAGTAATCCTGAAAATATCGACTATGTATATACAATATTGAGTGAGAAATTTGAGAATTTAAGAGGGATCGCACTATTGGGTGCCTTGGATGTAATTCGATCCATTGTGAGGTTAGGAGACTTTGACATAGATATTTTCAATTTAATTCAACCAGCAGCTGAATCAAGCACTGATATTGTCAGAGTTGAATTATTTGAAATTTTTTCAGATATCGCTGCATTACAACAATCACTAACTGAGCAGATTTACCAGATTGTGGAGAATAACATGTCACATCCAAGTGCAGAGGTCAGAGAAATTGCTATCAGTACTCTTGGAATTTGTGTGAATGCAAATCCCTCACTTTCCAAAGCAGTTTATCGTAGGATAAAAAATGCCAAGAATGACGAGAGCTTCAAAGTACAATTAGCTGCTATTGAGGCGTTAGGTTTCATTGCCAGTGTTGACAGACAATACACATCTGAGATATTTGCAAGTTTGAAACCCCTACTTGGTGATCGGGATTGGCAGGTGAGATTGGCTGCATTTAATGGTCTCTTCACCGCTAGCAAAGCAAGAAAAGAACTTCAAAACGAGGTTCGAGATGATGCAATCTTAATTTTGACAGATTCAACAGGTGTGATTCGTGATGCAGGTCTTGATGCATTGCAATGGATGATAAATAAATCACGAGATGCAGCTGATTATATTTTGCCTAAGTTGGGTAAATATGTTAATAGGGTGGAGAGCCCCATTCAGGCCTCAATCTATGACGCACTCACAATAATTGCAAAGAAGAGAATTCTCCTTTTACCTAGGATATTCAATTATATAAACGAAGGTTTCTCCAATGAATTATTGACAACTAGACAGAGTGCATTGAAAACTCTGGAATCCGGAATGTCAAAACTATCCAAGTCACGAGAACCAACAAAAGATGTTCATAATGCACTTAACAAACTGTATACCAAATTATTGCAAGCTGCTAATAATTCACTTGTTGGAATTCGTAAAACTGCCTATGATGGAATTACCATTATCTGTGTTGCAGTGCCCAGTTTCAAAATAGCCAAAAGAGGTAGAACTGCTATTGATAAGGCTCTTAATCTGGAAAAGGATGTGGGACTTCTTGATGAGCTTGAGAGGGCCCGTATAAGTTCTAAACCACCACTTGATTTTGATTTTTAGAAATAGGTATTGAGATCTAACTTATCCTCTGCAATCTTCTTATTATCGTCACCAACCCATTCAAAATCAGCTATCTTGGTCTTTTTTCGGTATTTCTTACCATCATATCTGATCTCTCCAAAAAATTGCCATTGTGGTGCTTCCAATAACTCAAGAAAAGCTCTCTCAAGTGAGATGATATACCAATCAACATCATACACACTATCATCATTAACTTCTGGCCCTATGGTTATTCTTCTTGAACCATATGCCTTATCATTTTTTACAAGGTATAACATGTTCTCACCAGCTTCCAGTATATTTCCCTTTAGCTGGTATTCCCCGGTAACAATTGCTTGGTGTGTATTTACTGCTTTGTAATTGCCAGATCCCTTGCCAGATTTTAGTTTAATAATCAGATCAAATGGATTTATTTCCATCCTTCTTAGTTTATCTTTCCATTCTTCCAGCAATTGAGCTGCAATTGGAATCGTTCTCCTGAATTCATCAACTGTGTTTGTCTGTTTAAAAAGATCCAGGATCGCTTCTTGAAACTCCTTCTCAAGGATAGTAGCTCGACGCTGTCTATGACGAATACCCCGAAGTCGAAATTCATCATGATCAAAATAACCAAAGTAACGGTTCAATGCACTTACTCCCGAAAAATCCTTCACATTACAAAATACCAACCATTGGAATCTTCCCTCACAATCAACAGGAATCTGAGTATTTTTTTCAATTGCTGCGAGCAAGGCATCCATATTCTCTTGGGTATCATACTCTTCCGATCTAGGTTGCAGGAATAGACTATCTACGATGCCCCCGATAACATTAAAACCAAATTTATCTGCAGTTAACTTGCCCTGCAGCAGATATCTGCGGGCATAGGCAGTTACGGCCTGGTGCGACTCGATCGATCCCCAGCGAGCGTTCTTGAAACCCAAATATCCGAATGATGCAACTAAAATCCACTTCATAGCACTATCTATGTGCTTGTAACGTGATTTGCGTAATTGGTGGATTGGCAGCTTCTTCAATTTCTTGAGATGCACCCGTTTTCTTAAAATGAAATCCATGGATCTTGTGATTACTGATACTCTCTTTGTGCAAATGTGGTAATCAACCTCCGGAACTATGTTATCATACTCATAAGGGCGATGGTAGAGCTTAGATTTGTCATAATAGTAGTTTGGATCATGAGTTTCTGCAATTTTGTACTCCCGGGGATGCTGATAATCGCCAAAAACAATCGGCTTGATTGCATTTTTTGGAAGTTTACATGTGTCATGTTCGCAAAGGACTGTTTCAGATCCAATATTGTGCTTCATCATAATAAATGGATACAAACTGGTGAAATCAATGATCCAAACCCCAGTATAAACACCAGGCCTGGCCTCATAGATCAGACCTCCATTATCAGAGACCAATAATTTCTCAGTATCCTTGAACTGCTCTCCTCTGGCCTTGTTGGGTGGTATTAATGCATTAACCTCTGCATTTTCAATCATCTGAATTCCTGTGAGGACAGTTCCAATAGATGCACGAGACACCCTAACAGGAGGAGCTCCACTCATACGTGATAATTCGATTAATCCCTCATAACCGGAGTCATGCAAAAAAAAGGAATTATGGATATCAAGATGGATCCTACCGGGTAAATACCAGGCCTGATCCTTATGCATAACTTGACCATAGGTCATATATGTCTGTCCTTCTTGCTGTTTTCTTGGATAGACAGGAATATTCAGTCTACCCAGTATGAATACATGGGATAAGCCCTGGATTTTAGCCCTCTTTGCAAGATAATTCAAGTTGAATTTATCTCCCTTTTTTATTTCTAGAAAATCAGGATCGATCGAGTGAATATGACGTAATAAATGGATTAGGATCTGCCTCTCAGTTCCATTAATCTCAATTGATTGCAATTCCTGAAGCGCCTGTGGATCTTCAACTCCTTCATAATCGGCATAGGTTCTATATCTCTTGTGTTTCAGTGTGATTTTTCTCAATCTATCATTATATGTGGGGAAGGATGTCTTGCTATCAATTACTATGTCAATCTCCACAATATCAAGATCTGGCAATTTGTAATCAATATTGGCAACATCTTCCATCACATCAATCGATACCAGTTCTAAAACTCCCCTAGCGAATTCGATATCCTTCCAGCCCTCAACATATTTCCTAATTGTTGCAGGTTTTTTGACAGAAATATGACAGGCACACATCGGTCTTGATTTAGTATCAATGAAGAACTGCTGACGCAGATTAAGATCAATATTGAACATATTGATTTT
>DAOUUM010000287.1 GCA_030668165.1 Candidatus Heimdallarchaeota archaeon | reverse complement strand
CGACTGGACTTCCCCGGGGGGCATTCGGCCTGTTTCAGTCTTTTCCGTACTTCCAGGTTACTGGAAATGACAGGCTGAAACTGTCCTAGTCCGACAGCAACTAATCGAAATTAGTTACTTGCAGGCTTATATACACTTCAATATATAAAGTGCTGAAATAGTAGGTACGTATAATGACCCATGCCAGGAGAAGTTGAAATAATTAGATTGATAATTCAATTATTCTTTGCCCCTGCAAGATTTCTCTGTGATCAAAAGGTGAATAAAACGACTGTTGACTCAGGGGAATATTAACAAGCTCAATTATCTGAGTTTTTGCTTAAATCTATAGTTCTGCTTAAAAAACAGGCATAATTGAATACTCAAGATTTATTAAAAATTATAATTTTGAGGACTTAATGAGTAATTTTCTGATAATTGATGATTCCAAATTCATGCGTGAGGTGGAAACTCGATTGTTGGAGAAATTAGGTCATACAGTAGTAGCTGCTGCTGAAAATGGGCAGCAAGCAATTGACCTTTATTTGGAGAATTGGGTCGATATCGAGGTCGTTCTGCTTGATGTTGTTTTGCCAAAAATGAATGGATTGAAGGTTTTGATACAGATTCTGGGGATCAATCCCTTTGCAAAAGTGATTATGGTTTCCTCAATCTCAAATCTGGCTATAGTGCAGGGATGTTTGAATAAGGGAGCAAAGACATATGTTGTCAAACCATTCAGATTATCTGAATTTGTAAAAACTATTGGAGATGTGTTAGAAGAGGATTAACTATTTGCTGTAATTCACATCATTTCTGAATTTGTAGATCATGCGGGAAAGACTAATTGGACTCACCAAGTTATTGTACCAGGTAACTTTTTGCTCATCTATATCCAGTAGACATGCCACACTGTTGATTACTGCGCCTGCATTTAGAGCAAAGAATTCATCACTGAAATGTACTCCCTTGGCCTCATGTAGGTGACCCGAGATTACTCCCTTGAAAGTACCATTAAGGAGAAATTCCCTTACCAGTTTAGATCCTGCGTGAATATTTTTATGTGGAAGATGATCAACATAACCAAATGGTGGATTATGGGACACTAGTATGTGCTTTTTCTTTCTAGAGTAGTTATAACTGGCCATCTTGATGGTATTTTCGAGTATTAATCTTGCATGCTGAGTATCAATCTCTCCGGGACTTGTGTACTTGCTGTACTGTTTCTCATACTCAACCCATCCAAAACCCACAAAAACATAATCATCAATCTCGATGGCATCATCGGCTATCCAGTGAAAATTGTTGTATCTATGGCAATAGAGTCTCAACCAGTTTCTGGTCTCTTCAGTCTCTGTATTACCATGTATCAGTAAAACTGGTATCTCCGGAAATTCACCCAGAGCTTCGAGTATGCGTTTTGCTGTTCTTATCTGTCGAAAAGTTATTCGCTCAACATATCTGTAGTATGCCTGTTTGGTGTATTCACCACGCATCCCCCGTTTCATAAGAGAAATTAACAATATTGGAAAATCAAGTGAGCTGGGTATATCTCCGGGAACTATGATCAGATCGGGCTTGGATTCTGTGATGAGTTTTCTCACCTTCCATTTTGCTCCATGAGGATCCGATAAAACTAGTACTCGCATTAAATCACCTTGAATCCACTTGTCAGTTGAATGCCCCTGATTTTATTAATTGTATGCTTGTTATAAAATTATTTTAGATAAAGTATTTTGATGTACAGGCTAATCCCAATTACTAACAAATTATTTTCAAAACCGGGAAATTCACAGGTAACTAATTATGCCACTAATTATCTTATCCTCTGGCAGTACAATATCTGCAAATCCTGCTTCTATCACCGCTTTATTCATTCCATAAATTGTAGAATCTTCCTTGTTAAGTGCAATCATTTTACCCCCAATTTTTTGGACCTCTTTCGCTCCCTCCTTTCCATCACTTCCCATTCCTGTTAAGATTACCCCGATTAGATTGGCTCCATAAACTTTTGCTGCTGATTTAAGGGTCAGATCAACAGCTGGTCTTACAAAATTTACCAATTCACCTTTGAATAGACTTATGCGGGGAAGTTCTCCAACCTCTTTGGTAACCTCGAGATGCAGTCCCCCTGGACACACATACACCGTGTTCTGTTCTATTATTTGGCCATTCTCCGCCTGTCTAACCTCGATCTCAGACATACGATTGAGTCGTTTGGTGAAGCTGGAAATAAAACCGTCTGGCATATGCTGAATTATTATCACAGGTGGGAATTTGTTCGGTAATGCCTGTACCAGAGTTGTAATCATATTTGGACCTCCTGTGGATGCCCCGATGACACATAACTTTTTGCGATAATTTGTTTTTGCCATCAATCTCTTATTTCGGTTTCTATCAGGATTGGTTTTGATTTCGGATTTCTGCTTGGGAGTAAAACCGAGTCTACTCCTCAACGATGGTTTTTCCGCCCTTTTAGCCTTCTTAATTTTGGATTTGAATTTTTGTACATTCACTTTTGCAAGGATATGTATCCTGGTTGTTATTGCCACCCCACTCACCCCAATTGTACTTGATTTGAATCCCACTGATAGATTATCCACCAATCCAAATCCATAATCACTACCATAGAATTTAACATCGTCGGTCTCCTTTAGCACGAGAATGGATACCGGTTCCTTGTTCATTATCCTCGATATTAGTTTGTCAATATCCATATCTGAGAGATTGGTACTAATTACCAGTACATCAGGCTTCAATCGGATGACTCTGGATAGGGTCTCCAATGCTGTTTTGGGTGTAGCTATAATTTTAATTGAGCTATCCATTGAAAGGGCATTGACGATGGTTCTTGAATTGCTAGTTCCATCAGCGACTATTATCCTAGGCAACAAATCAAAAACAAAAACTAGCACATTTTAAAGTTAAGTATAAATTGAATACAATTGATAGAAATTAGTATTAATTAGATACAGTCTCCCAAACTCAATGAATTGTACATTTAAAAATTTAGAAAGAAAATAAGCTCTGAGAACACATTCCAATATACGTGATGGGATTAAGTTATTAATAACTAAAGTTTATCTGAACTTGAACAGGTGCTTAATTATGAGTGATGAGTTTGCAGAATATAAGGACATATTTCTCAGCGAATTGGAAGAAATTATTTACTTGATGAATTCCACATTAATTGAGGTAGAGAAAAACCCAACCGATTCCAGTCATCGACAAGAGGTGATACGTGCGGCTCATACTATAAAGGGTGCAGCAGCCACCATGGGTTATACCAAATTAACTTCATTCACTCATGGTATAGAGGATTATCTGGGTAAACTTGATAAGATATCTCCTGGCCTGATTCAAACCCTGTTCAAGGCAACTGATCTTCTGCAAAAATACTATGATACCATCAAGGATGGAGGGGATCCTGAAAAAATCGATCCTAGTGCAATTCTCAAAGAACTCACCGCAGGTGATGTTGGTGGATCACTGGAACCCAGAGAGGATCAATTGGTATCAACTGGTACCACCTACAATCTGGAGATTAAATTTGATCCCAGCGCCCGATTAATAGGTGCCCGTGGTTTTCAGATTTACCGTGTAATCGATGGTATGTGCAAGATAAATACGAGTGATCCACCAATACAGGTATTGGAAGATGGAAAATTGCTCGGAGATATCAAGATGGAGGTTATCAGTTATGAATCGGAACTTGAGCTAAGGAATGCCATTTTGAGTGTTGGTGATGTCAAATCTGTCAGTGTTTCTCGATTGATGGATGAAGGCGCAGATATCAAAACCGCTGCAAAAGTGGTAACCACACGAGAGAGCACTCAATCCATCCAATCCGTCCGTGTAAATCTGGATAGACTGGACAGGGTGGTTGATCTGCTGGGAGAACTGGTAATCACCAAGGGTAGATTCCAGAGTCTGGTACCCGCATTATCCACCGAGATACTTGAGCAGTTCCAATTATTTGATAATACAATAAATACCATCCAGGACACCGTGATGGGATTGAGAATGGTACCTTTGTCCCGTATTTTTGAGACCTATCCCAGAACTGTGCGAGATATTGCTCATTCAAGAAATATTGATATTGAGTTATTACTACAGGGTAGTCATCATCAGATAGATCGATCCGTGGTTGATCAGGTAAATGAAGCCATTCTGCATCTGATCAGGAATGCTGCCATACATGGTATAGAGGAGGCGAATGTACGTAAATCCGCTGGTAAGTCATCTAAGGGCATAATCAGATTAGCTGCAAGAAGAGAGAGAGGTGAGATTGTTTTTGAGGTTGAAGATGATGGTGCGGGAATTGATGTGGATAAGATCAGAGCACGTGCAATAGCCAATAATCTGATAAATGCAGATGCTCCATTCACGCGATCCCAGGTTGCCAGTCTGATTTTCCATCCAGGTTTCTCAACCGCCGAGGCATTAACCGATGTTGCTGGTAGAGGAGTTGGTATGGGAATTGTTAAGCAAACTATAGACGAGATATCTGGTAATATTGTCATTCGCACCAAGAAGGGTGTGGGCACTAGGTTTATTATCCGAGTTCCTCAGACCCTG
>DAOUUM010000239.1 GCA_030668165.1 Candidatus Heimdallarchaeota archaeon | reverse complement strand
TCTGAAATTTCATCCTCATTGATTAAGTTTGAACCCTTCATTTTGGATGTTCCCTCCATCTCATTATCAAGGACTTGTGTCAATAGAGAATATGGATTTTAAGGAATAATATAAAGAATGTCAATTAGAAAAGGAATTTATAAATACCATTTTTTATTCCTCATTCTTAATTTTCCATTCTGTTGAACTAATTACGTTTATTAAGGTGATATACACATAAATTTCGTGAAGGTGCTTACATATAATGTGGGGCTGCATTTTCCGGGTTATGGCGACCTGATAAGAGCAGATAAAATACGTATGAAACTAATTGATGGAGACTGGGATGTTATATTTTTAATGGAGGTTTATCATCAGAGCCTAACCAAGGTTCTATTGAACGATAAAAATTTGGAGAAGAGCTATCCACATCGAATCTACAATTTATCTAAGTATGGAAAATTACCTTTCTTATCCATGAATAATGGATTGGCAATGTTATCAAAATATCCAATTAAGCGATTCGAAAGGTATGAATACAAGAATGTCTCCAAAAATATCGCAAATAAATTGGTTTCAAGAAAGGATGCGCTATTTGCTGAATTATCTGTGAATGGTACCTCTGTAGGTGTTTGCACAACCCATTTGCAATGGGGCAAATATGAAGTACTCACAAAATTCAGGCATTTGCATATGACAGAGTTACGAGAATTCGTAGAGAGCCAGTGGAGCTTTGATAAACCATTAATTATTGCGGGTGATCTGAACATATTTGGAGATGTAAATGATGGTGATTACCAGCATTTTGTCAAAACATTTCCTGAATTGGTTGATTGGTACAGATCTACAAATGATCTGGAAGTCTCACCAGGATATACTTGGGATACTAATAATACCAAAGTTCTCCTCCTTTTTTCTAAGGAAAGATTTGATTACATTTTTTCTACTCCTGATTTGAAACCGAGGAGCACCAAGGTTATAAAATTCAAGGATGTATTGAATTGGCAGAGACCGAAATGGCAACCAACCAATGCATTTACATTTTTAGAACTCTCATGGTTTATATTTGCCAGATTGGGTAGATTGGTATTGTCACCCCTCATTATAGTATTTTTATTGTTTGTCAATGCATTCAGATTAATTAAATCTGTTAATTTGGTTGTATTCCTCGCAAAACGTGATCTATCTGATCATTATGCACTTGAGGGTATATGCGAATTTGATGAGTAGATATATCACAATCTTGTTAATTATATATTAAAATGGTTATTTTAGAGTTTTATCAACCTTTATGAAAATGTGATCAATAAATATCAACTCCTTTTCTTGTTAATATCCAAATAATTTTCGCATTCTATCCTTATTCAATTACTGTTGTTCAAACAGTGCTTTCTCATCCTTTGGTGTATCACCGCAATTCATGCAGTATTTATCTTTCAAACTTATTGAATCACCACATTCCATACAATGAATTTGCAAAGATTCTCTTTTTGTTTTACTTTTCAAATTTGAAACACGAGTAATTCCCTTGTCATATTTAAAAGAATCCAGAAAGTCCTTGCGATTTGATTTTAGCTGCTCTGCCCTTTGAGGACCTCTGACCAAAGAAAACAAACCAAATATTATCAAGGCAACCCCAACAATTGACATGAAGGGTACAAAACTGGAGGTCATTACTATCCAGAAAATCCCAAATCCAATCATGAATATTTTTCCAAAATATGCACCCACACCCACTTCATCATTTACCTTGGCATCAGTATAGCAAAGAATGCAGTATTCGTAGATTTCGGTCCACCTACGCATATGATTTCCCATACCTGTACTCCTTCTCTTACGATAAATTCGTTTATCCATCCCACAAAAAGGTCTTGAGCATCTTTCACAGGTTCCCACTGCAGGATTTTCAGGATGAAAATGACAATTATTCACATCCCCAATGAGTTCATTACATATATTAAGAGTTACCAGTTTGTGATGTGAAATCAAATTAAAATGAAGACATTTAGCACAGAGTCATGTATTGGCCTACAATTTAAATTGTGCATCTATGATTGATTTAAATTGCTGAATATCATCTATTGAGAAGGTAATTACGGTTCCATCTCTGAATTTAAGTTCGAGTTGATTATTGGCCAAGGTTTTATCAGAAATAATTATTTTCAAAGGAAATCCCATTAGATCAGCATCTGCAAATTTTACTCCTGGTCTTTCCTTTCTGTCATCCAGAACAACGCTATAATCCCCGGATAGCATTTTGAAAACCTCAGCAACTATTTCAGATACCTCCTCTTTTTTACTCAGTTGAATGATAATTATTTCATAGGGAGCAATTTTAGCAGGTAAAATCATACCATTTTCATCATAATTACTTTCAATTATAGAGGACAATATCTTGTTTAGATCCATTTGGATTTTAATTATATTATAATTAGATGGTTTTCCATTGCTTGCTATATACTTGAATTTTTCAAAATCTGATGATTGATTCTGAATGGATATCAGTTCAACACCCCTCAGATACTCTAAAGACCCATTCTTACACTGATTGCATGTTTCTCCTTGATGTGCCATGGCGATGTCACCAATGAAATCAGCGGTATAATCCCGTCCATAATTTGTATTCAACAGATGATACCCCTCTTTATTTGCTCCAGCAACAAGATTGACAGAATTTTTGATTAGATCATCAACCACCACGATCACATTATCATGCTCTATGGATATGGGCGAGGCATAACCTGGAAAAGCCCCAACAGATTTTATCAAAATATCATCTGCAGTTTTCAATTCATCAACGTTCAGTAAGTCTCGTAATTTGTATTCATTAATCTCCATATCGCCACGGATCACACTTATGACTAATTTATCAATGCCATCAATTCTTGTCTCGTAAAATACAATTTTTGCAGTCCTTGATTTTGGAATAGATAATAACTCAGCCAATTCTTCGATTGTAGTGCAATTAGGAGTTTTGATTTCACTCAAATTCTTGGGATTTTCCGTCTTCTTCTCTTCAACATATTTCTCAAATGTAGCTGTACTGACTTTAGCTGAATAATTACATTTGTCACAAATAAGATACTCTTCCTCTCCAATATTCTCATCTGGATAAATCAAAGAGTATTGAGATAGATCTGAAGAATGTCCTATGGTTGTTATTTTTAGTTTCAATTGTGATAACAATACAATTAGATCTTGTAGCAATTTATCAATTATATTATGATCGTCTTCTTGTTGAACAACATAGAGATTCATGAGCCGTGATTCTTTTGGATAGAATAGTCCCTTAGAGGTTGAATATGTCTTATTCGTATCTAAAGATAAATTGTACAATAAATTTGGAAGGAATTTATATGATGGAATATGAGTGGTTAGAATTGCTGTTATATCTTCTTTTGATAAATTTGAATCTACTTGGTGAAATTCTGAAAACAGAGTCTCAAATTGGTGAATAAGATTATTAAGTAATTTCATGCCAAGGGGAAGTAATTTGAGATCCATACTTGATTCAATTAATTGTGCATAACCTGCTTTGATTAACAATTGTTGACCTTCAGTTTGAATTCTAGTTGATTTATCTTTACTAGTAAAACCCAATATATCTCTGATTTTCAATATTTCTATTTTCACTTTCGTAATCTTATGTATTGGGTTTTTAAAATCTAAAATTGCAACCCTAGATAGGTTAAATCTGTGAGTACCGTTGTGAGAGATTTATAGCAATACGTACAAAATTGTGTATTCTGCTTACTCAATCATAAGAAATAATCTTATGATTCCTAAGGATTGCTCCTAGGATCTTCATGCTTCATAGACACTGCCCTCATCATCTGGTTGATCAAAGTATCACCATCAGAGGGGCTTATGTATTCTCCACATGCATTTAACGTCTCTGTCCAACTATCAGCGACGGATGGATTAATTTTATGCAATAATCCAAATATTTTCAGATTCAAGGCAGCATTCTCATCTCTATCTATTGTCAATCCACAGTGATCACATCTGTATATTCTATCAGATAGAAATAGATTATTTTTCTTATTCCAGCATCCAGAGCGTAGTTTGGATGAGGGAAAGAATCTTGGTGCCACAATAAGTTCTGATCCATACCAGCTGGATTTGTATTCAAGCTGTCTTCTCAGCTCTCCCCAACCCACATCAGCAATTGCCCGGGATAACTTACGGTTCTTCATCATCCCCTTCACATGCAGATCCTCAATCACTATGGTCTCATAATTCCTCACCAGATATGTGGTCAATTTGCCAAGAGTATCATTCCTGATGCTTTTTATTCTGAAATGCAGTTTGTTTATCTTCTCCACTGTTCTGAACCAGTTTTTGGAATATTTATCCCTTCTGCTCAATTCCTTGTTTAATCTTCTCAGTTTCTTTAGTGCTTTTTTCAGCGGTTTGGGATTATCAAAATGCTCTTTATCAGATGTTATTGCCAAATCTATCAGTCCCAGATCAATACCCACACTACCATTCTGATTAGATTTTTCAGAATGCTTTTCCTCAGTACAGGTGAGAGAGACAAACCATCTGTTTCCCGCGCGTGAAACAGTGGCTGATGTGATAATAGTTGATGCTTTGAGATCTGGTAACTCCTTGATACGAATAGTTTTCAGACCTGGTAGCTGGATACGTGGAGCAGTAAATAAAAAACCGTGGCTTTTGGTTCTTTTACCCTGTGTTAGTATCCTTATTGTACTTGTCAGCCTGAAGCTATCCTTTGATTTACTTTTCTTCTTGAATCTGGGAAATCTGTGGGTTTTATTGAAGAAATTTTGAAATGCCTGTTCAAGGTTTCTTATCTCATTCTGATGAATTGTCTTTGAATATTTTCTCATCCATGGTAATTGTGTATTTTTGAGTTTTGTCAACTCTTTATTCTGGTTGATCGCTGTGGTGTAGCGATCATTACCGGTATTATTGCGATAGCGTTCAATCCTATCTCCAAGTGACCAGTTCCATGAATATCTGGCAATTCCTGCACACTCAATGAACTGGGAGACCTGTTTTTTAGTGGGATCCAGCTCAATCTTGTATGCACAATTGACCATATAATATAATAGTCAAATCTGAATATAAACGTTGTATAGAGATGATTAAAAGTGAAGATTCAGAGCTTGGAATCTGAAATCATGTTTTCTCTTTTTACCCTCAATTATTCTTTGTATCTCATCCCTGTGTATTCTTCTGTGATTACCAGGAGTTCTTATGCAATTTATTTTACTCTCCTTATCCCATCTCCTGATAGTTGCTGGACAAACCCCCAGCAACATTCCTGCTTCTGAAACTGAATAGTACATACAAAATATATAGCAATTTCAGTACCTCAATTACTGAAATA
>DAOUUM010000137.1 GCA_030668165.1 Candidatus Heimdallarchaeota archaeon | reverse complement strand
CAGATGCCTTTACCACTGTAAGAGTGAATTCATGTGAGGTGGCCAAGCCAGCTGTATCAGTTGCTGTAACCTTAATATCATAGATTTCAACATCCAGATCCACAATATTGGTAACAACTCCATCACTATCAATTGCAAAATTAACTGTATCATCAATTGTCCAGGTAAGCTCAGTATCATCTGTAGCATTCATATCATACCTGAAATCAGTCTCCAATTCAACTTCCAAATTATCAGGTCTAGTATCAAATTTGGGTGCATCCTTATCAATAAGTACAGTATCATATACTTCAATATTATCCAATTTGCCACCAGCTCCTGCCCAAAAACTAATATTATCATTATCCTCGAAACTAAGACTCCCCATTGCACTCATTAACAAATCTGAATCCAGATATATGTATACATTACCACTGACAGATCGAATTATGTCAAAATGATACTTTGCATTCATAACATAAGGGGATGTTGTTTCAACTAGTCCCTTGTAATTATTACTGACAAATTGAGTCAATTTAATCGTCATTAAATTTCCATCGTCAGCAGTATGAATGATATCTAATCCCATCCAGTAAGGCTGTGTGAACAAACTGAACACCTCATCAGAAATGAACATAATTGATATTGTTTCATACTCGACACCTGGGTGGTACACATCAAATGACCATGTACCAAAAAGCACGCTACTGTCATGGGTAGCGATATTCCATACTGCAGTCTCATCAGTTGCCTCCAATTTACCATCTATAATCTCAAATTCACCAAGATCATCAGTCAGACCAACATCACTCCCTCCCGAAATCTCCCAGTCATCAAGTGAACTGTTATCCGCGAAGTCATCTGACCACACTGGTGTATCTGCCGTTGACATCATCGATGTATCATTGCGTTCCGCAACTACCGAGCTTGATGAAATCATCATTAAACATAGAAAAATCAGAAAAACTCTCTTCATTGCTTCCATTAGGCTGAAATTTTGTCAATAATATATAAATTCGATCCACAGAATTGATACAAATAGTATTAATAATATAGGAAAAAATCATAATAATTCCTTATATTACCCATTTTCTGATCTCTGTTTTTGCCATTTATACTGTCCTGAGGTATTTGGACTGAGATAACTCCTCAGAAATGTATTTTTTAAAACATGGATACGCCCTCCAAGTGAAAATATTCTCTGCCCTCTCATTTACTAATTATTTTTAATATGAGGGAATTGGGAAAGCTTGTGTGCCTCACCTAATAAAATTAATCTCAAGATTTTAATTTGAGTTCAAGACAGATAATGATACGCCTCACAGAAAGAATAAATAATTCCAAACCCAAGGTGAAATAACTTGAATAGATATATTCCACTCAGTGTGATTTTATTGTTAATGATATCCACGGTTAGTGCCGATACAATTGTATCTGATGAGAAGGATCTGGCTGCAGATACCTATGAACACATCAATTTTGATACAAATAATAATATGACAATGGTGGTATCTGGAGAGGTGGATTACATCATCGATCTGATTGTATTTAGGGGGCAGAACTATGATATGTGGCTTAATCAATCGGATTACTCACGTATTGCCAAGCATGCGCTGAATGATACCGTTCCATTTGAATACGAGGTGGAGATATCAGATATTTTTATCAACACAACCATCCATGTGGTGTTTGTGAATCTCTATAATCACTCGGTGCATCTGAGCTACCAGATA
Source organism: Candidatus Heimdallarchaeota archaeon (assembly GCA_030668165.1). Lineage (GTDB taxonomy): Archaea > Asgardarchaeota > Heimdallarchaeia > Heimdallarchaeales > Kariarchaeaceae > JAJRQD01. The sequence continues at coordinate 5,727 of DAOUUM010000137.1, read as the reverse complement.
GATGAGATATTAACAACTGCAGGATTTTTACCCCTACCCATTTATCTAGTTCCCATTGTCTTGTTTCCACTTGCCAAATTTCGTAACTACAAACGGTAACTCAAAAAAAGCCAGTGAGTGGCATGGATTCAAGTTTTTTCCTGCGTTTTCTCTTCAGCTGCAGGAGTATTAAGCGTTTACTGGGTGGTAGATATGGATGATTTACAAGGTTGATCTCACGTACCTGCTTGCGATGGCTGATGTTGAGATGGATCTTGGCTATTGTTGAGAACATCTTGTTGAGCACAGTGGCACCTTTCTTGCTGTTATCATTGGTGATTATGACGGTATGTCCCCTGGTACTTAGTTTTTGCAGTCCCCCCATCATGTGTCTCACATCATCAAGTATTTTGAACAGAGTCTTTGGATCAGCATTCTCCGCTGCCTGGAAGAACTGGGCTGATATATCGGTTACCACAATGAGATATTTACTGGTGGCAGATTCAGTTTTCATGAGTAGCTGATTGATGATCGATATGAACTGAAACATCTGAAAGGGCCTGGCCAGCTGTATATTTTTCAGTAATTTATTCAGATTGATATTGGGGTACTGGGAGAAGATATGTGGATTGAACACATTGCTCATATCCACAAGTTTGACCTGCATTCCCCTGTTATATGCCTCCAGCATGGTCTCATGGAGGGATCTGTGGATGTCTTTTAATTGATCAGACTGGATGAGGGTGATAAATCCCTGCTCAAAACCGGGTATGATCTCACCTATAATATCAACCAGAGTTTTGGGAATGGGAATATCATCTGAATCATCCCGTTTCAGTATATCTGCCCTGACAAAAGACATGTTCATATTGCTAATCTAATATAATTGATTAATTTATAAAAGCTATATAGCAAGGTGAGAGCAGACCGAAAGTATTCCACGATGGCGCCAAAAATAATCAGTATAATTCGTTCGTCCAAAATCAATCGTGACCATTCAGATTATAATTTTTCAATCTCATTTTTATATTATCATATGTGAATTTTATATAAAAAATTAGTATTCCCAAATTAATGAGAATACTATACGTTCTAACCAGTCAACGTGGGTTGAATCGTTAAATTTCAGCTTTTAGACGCGTCTCAGACTTGAAATTTGCTTACAACCAAAACGAATATTTAAATAGGCGCATGCCACTAGTAAGTCAGCAACTGACTAGAATGAAAGTTGCAGGACAAAAAAGAAAATGATCTACACACAAGAAATCCCAAAATTACCAAAGAGCTCTAAGAAAATCTTGATAATCCTTTCTGAGGCAGGTACACTGACTCAAAAAGACATTATTTGGCAGAGCGGGATGCCAGCAAAAACTGCAAGATATGCACTTAAGCGACTGGACGAGGAGAATCTACTGGCAACCAAGCCAAACCTGGAAGATATGCGATCAAGTTTTTACTTGCTGAATCCCGATGTTGAGATGCATCTCATGGCATCTTATGTCGAGGACGCAAGAACTGTATTGGCCCCAGCGTAATAAATTACAATTATTTCAATTCACTTCAAAAAAAATCATTCAACTCTTCAAAAAACTTCAAAATTCTTCATTCAACTCTGATTTAATAATTTTTTAAAAACAAATTTTTAATTTTGCAAGTCTTGTAAATTACTAATGCAATATTAGTTGGCATATGAACCCAGTATTGCTGGTTTCTTGTTGAGATCCAGCACAGTCAATCTGATCTTATCATAGAATGGAATACTGCGATCCAGCTCGAGACTGACCGAGTTATTCCACTTGGTAATTGTTGCAGGTGCACTGAATAGACCTGACACCACATGGACCCGATCACCAACCTCGGGTTTCTGACCAAAGGCAGCAGCCTTGATTTTTATATTCTCCAGAGTATCAATCTCACTCACATAATCCTCCTCGGGAGCAGTGATAATAGTTCCCCTGTTGAGATACTTTGGTAGTATACCCTTCATAGCAAGTCCCACATGCACACCAGGTCCTGCTTCATTGACATTCTCGTCATTACTCTGGATGGATCGAACAGTACCGATCATACCCTCGGGATGGATCTTTATTTTTTGCCCCTTTTTCACAGTTCCAGATACAATGGTGGCAAGTACCACCGAACCCACTCCCTGTACTGGGAATGCATGGTCAACCTCGATAACGAGGGGATCCTCAGGATTTCCCCTGGGATGAGAGTATTTCTGGATCAACTCATCTCTTACCTCAGCAATTGCCTTACCAGTTGCAATCATCTTGTTCTCCCATTTGCTCACATTTAATTTGGAAAATACCTTGTCCATCTGTTGCAGGTATGAATCATAACCCGTTGCATGATCCCCGATAACTGCCTTGAAACCCTCCAGATTGAGTGCATCTGCCAGAATTGCAGCCTCCCCAACCTCTGCATTTATTCCATTGACTGATGCACCAAGAACCACAAGATCTGACATATGGGCTGTCAATACCAGAGCAACAGGCTTTTTGGGATATGCCTCCGGAAGTATGGTGGTCAGGATTGTACCATTGGATGCCATACCATAAAGTGAGATATCTGAACTCATGGACTTCTTACCAAAACCATTTGACAGGTAGTTTCTCGAATCTGAATCGCCAGAGAGCACACCCACTTGCAAATGTCTTATGTCAGTCATAATTCCACAATAGATTCATATAATTAAATGGTTTAGTTAGATTTCTCCTCATCTTCTATTCTCTGCTTGGACTTCTTCAGTAACCTCTCGTGTCTCTCTTTCTTCTCTTCTTCACTGATCCTTCTGGCCTCCTCTCTCTCATGTTTTAATTGCTCCACAAATTCAGTCCTGTCAAATTTGAGCTCATAGATAATATTGAATTTATCAAAGGTTTTTACCACAGTATTGCTTCTCAGATTATGCTCCACATCACTCAGATTGATCAGCTCCAGACTCTCCAGGGTCTCAAGAAATGGTTTTTCCCCTTTCATATCGTATTTTGCCCTCAGGTATCCTGAATTTGTTCCAAACCTGATGAATTTGGTCTTGAAAGACCTGTGCTGCAATACCTGGGTGAAATTGATCACCTCGATTGGTCCCATGTACCTCGTGGATCGTGGTTCTCCTCCGTAGATGATCACCCCCTCGTATAGCATGGATTTAGTTGGAGTATCAATCTCTATCAGTGCAAATCTCTTTTTCAACAAAGAGAAGGTGATGATGAATATGATTGTCGGTCCCCAGATAAAATAAGCGGGATTTGCAGTGAATCCACCAATCAGTGCACCAATACTACCACCAATAATAAATGCAATTATCAGACTGGTTACTATTCTGGGTTTTAGTGCCGCAGGGGTACTGCTGGTCATCAGTTCATTGTCCCTTCTGCGTTCCAACCAGTACTTCTCCTCCTCATAGAGATCCTTATCAAATTCTTTTCCCTCTCTCTGTGGTACCTTTATCCTACGGAACATTAATTGAATTATCAGTCAAATCTTAATAAATCATGTTATAAGGTCTTATAGCAGATGATTTTTTGATAGGAATAATTAAACCCTGTTGGATTATTGGATCTCTGTTTCAAAATGTTACTAGGTATTTTTTCACGTCTAATATGGTACAGGTACCAATGGATTATTCACTAAATCTACTATCCCGTAGGTGAATAACATCGGGAATACTTTTCTGCCAAATATTTCCAGCTGCATTAATCAAGATACCCTGAGGACTCTTAAATACTCCTCTATGAACTCTCCTACCCATGTAATTGCTGTGTTTTCCAATTTTTTCATTGTCAAGAAAACTAGTTTTAGAGGTATAGGCCTCCTCAGTCATCACAATTCTAATTCCACGATCCTCTGCCTTGTATCTGATCTTGTTAACCAAGGATAGAAATGGGATACTAACATAATTTGAAAGAAGAACCAATATCAAGTTTTTGTAACACTTGGATCAATTTTCAAACCTTTTCCGTGAATTCCTATTATAATTGCACAAGTAATGGCTAGAAATATATTAGCGAATAACCATGGCTAGTATTAAAAGATCTGTATTTTAGATATCCATTTTCTTTGGAAGCATGGTGTTGATTATACTGGTGTTACTACAAGTACAACTATGAGTAATCTATAGGAGTTTATGCGCGACTATGGGATTGCCTACCAGACTATTGTGCCCAATAGGGCTGGGGGCTCAATTTGGAGACGTCTGGGGACTGATTCAGGGTCATCGTTTTGGTGCTTTTGGACAGTTGAAGAGGAATACTGATGAAATACCGATGCAGATACGACTCAAGCTATACAAGGTGTCTGTACGGCTCCACAACTGTCTCTCATCCCTTAGATTGGACTTCTTAACCCCTTTCTATCTATTCGGTTGCGACCACAACTCAACTATTTTAAACACACTTTAAACTGAAAAATCATCCATTAGTGGAAAAAATTAGAGAGTGAATTAATGAGCAGATTTTTAAAACTATTTAAATATCCAACACGCCTCACACTTGAAGTCAAGAAGCCAGAGAAGAAGCCAACCTTCAACAAGAAGGTAGGCTGGACATTTGTCGCATTGCTTCTATATCTGATAATGTTGAAGACTCCCGTCTATGGTTATGTCTCGGAAGGAGACGCCGATCCTTTTGCACCGCTAAGAATTATCTTGGCAAGTCAAAGAGGGTCTCTAGCAGAGCTCGGAATCGGGCCTATAGTTACATCCGGTATGATTCTGCAGCTATTGGTGGGGTCTAAAATCATCTCTGTTAATTTTAACGATTCTGATGAGAGAGCTCTTTACACAGGTACACAGAAAGTACTTGCAATACTGATGACTCTTTTTGAAGCTATAGCTTATATTGCTGGTGGTGCATATGGAGAGGCAATCAAGGATGATCCTTCCGCCCAGTTCCTTATCGTGGTTCAGCTGGTGTTTGCCGGTCTGATGATCATGTTACTGGATGAAATTGTGCAGAAGGGATGGGGATTAGGTTCAGGTATATCGCTGTTCATTGCCGCATCAGTATCATTCACTGTGTTTGATGGAGCATTTTCACTGGACACAGTAGACTATGGATTCGATGACAATGGTGAAAGATATCTATGGAGAAGAGGTGCCCTGATATTCTTTATCCAATCAATAACACGGGGAGAGACGCTGCGGTATGGACTGTGGCATCCGGATTCGGAGGCAGCGGATATGTTCAATGTGCTGGCGACGGTCGTGGTGTTCGCGGTTGTCATCTACGTGGAATCCATGCGGATAGAGATTCCGGTTCAGCATGCTGAGCAGAGGATTCCAGCCAGGTATCCAATCAAGTTCCTCTACGTGAGTAACATTCCAGTTATTCTGGTATCCGCCTTGTTTGCCAACATCTTTCTGGTATCCAATCTGATGAATAACAAGTATGCCACTGATGAGGGTGTCATGGGGAGTATAACTAAATTCCTTGGAGTTTGGTCGGATGAGTCCGGCCAAAACCGGCCAGTCGGTGGGCTGGCGAGCTATACAACCGCACCTATGGGGATATTGTCTGTTATAGCGGATCCATTCCAGGCATTCATGTATCTGGTAATAATGACGGTGATGTCAACGATATTTGCGATGATCTGGGTCGAGACTGCGGGTATGTCATCCCGTGATGTCGCGAAGCAACTGATAGGTGCGGGTATGCAGATCCCAGGATTCCGGCGAGACGAGAAGCGGATCGCGAGGTATCTGAGCAATTACATTCCCTATGCAGCATTCATGGGTGGTATGTTCAT
>DAOUUM010000141.1 GCA_030668165.1 Candidatus Heimdallarchaeota archaeon | reverse complement strand
TAATATTTTAAAAAAACATTGTGATTGATTTGGTTTAAATTAATTCTTTGTCTATTACCCTTGAGTTTATAAAAATAAATCAAGAAGCAATCATATGAGCATTCGAGATTCATTTAACACTTTATTTTTAAAGGGTTTCTCATTTGAACATTACAAAACACGTAGTGATAGACAACTTGGTAGAATGAAAGTAGCTTGGGATATCATTGAAGAGAATCTAGGATCTATTCCTGAAAATCGTATAAAATTAATAAATCAACCCTTGAAAATTCTTTGCATAGCTGAAAATTGGTGTGGAGACTGTGGGAATACAGTTCCAGTCATTTCAAGGATGGCTGATAAATTTGATCGTTGGGATTTTAAAATAATTGGAAAGGATGATATTGATGAGGGATCTGCCGGGCTCTATCTATCTGAAGGAAAACCAAAAATTCCCTTGATAATAGTTGCAGATGAAGGGGGAAATGAAATCTTACGATGGGTTGAAAGACCCAAAAGCAGTTATTTATTAATTTCACAACTCAAAGAACAAAAATTGGATCATGATTTATATGTACAAAAATTCAAGTCCAATCCTGATTTGCAACCTGATAAAGTAGCTAAGGTAATTCTAAGTGACCTACTAGATATTACTGAAAAAGCTGGGTCTATTGTCTATATTTCGTCATTTAACAAGAAATAATCCTTATATCAACTAAGTAAAAAATCAGAACAAAAAGATTAAGATACTTAGATATGATAAATATTTTAGAAATGGAAAAAACAGTAATTGAAAATATTGAAGTATATCTCTCTCCTCCCACTGAATTCAATACTTCATGGATCGGTCAAGATCTTGTTCGACAACAATTATTAGCCAGTTGGTTAGTACTTGAGGACACTGATTTACCCCTCACACCAAGAATACTGGGGCCACCAGGTGTAGGTAAAACTACTTTGGCTTATTCTACTGCAAAATCCCAAGGTCACACAATCTATTTCATCCAAGCCACAATGGATACTAAACCTGAAGATCTGATAATAACACCGGTCGTCACAGATGGAAATAAAATTAGGTATGTCGCTTCACCACTTGTTAGTGCAATGATTAAGGGGGGCACAGTGATAGTCGATGAGGGTAATAGAATGTCAGAAAAAAGCTGGGCGTCTTTAGCTCCATTACTGGATCAAAGACGCTATGTAGAATCTCAGATTGCAGGAATCACCATAGCTGCTCATCCAGATTTCAGAATGTGTGTCACGATGAATATCGATGCGTCCACTTTTGAATTGCCAGAATATATAATTAGCAGGCTTCAACCGGTGATCGAATTAGATTTCCCATCTGCTGATGAGGAAAGAGAGATACTGAGATACACCGTTCCATTTGCTCCCGATGAATTAATAGATCTAGTAGTTAACTTTTTACAAAATGCTCATCTCGATGCTAAACCATACACAATTAGAGCTGGAATTCAGGTTGTTCAATATACCTTGAAACTTATGAAAGCAACGAATTTCAATCAAATTAACAGTCTTTACTCTGCCATAATGCAAATTTTGGGCGATGATGCACTTCAATATCTTTGAAGATTCAAAAGATCGGTGAGAATATGAACAATCCAAATATATCCAATCAACCAATAAGTTTCGATGCAACTTTTGGATTGGACAATTCATCTCTTACAATTCCAGATTTACAACCAAATCATTTCATATATGAGAATGATGACAATCATCAGATAATATTAATTCCCACACTACATAATCAGGTCGGCTTTAGTAAAATCGCAGAATATGTGGTTACTCATTTAAAAGTGGATTGTGTGGCGACTGAACTACCATGGCAATTAGAGCATGAAATGGACTTTGCCTTGAATAGATTACCAATCCCATCGATCATACACAGAAAAAATGGAATTAAATCTAATGAAGTTACAATATCCCAAATTGAGGCTATGGATAGTTATATTATTCATCCTGGAGAAAGCATTTTTTGGTTAGCATACGTTTCAAAAAAGAATAATATTCCGGTAAAATATCTGGACTACTGGCTCCCAAACATGCCAAATAAATTAGAAATACCAATTGATTTTGCTAAATTATCATTTATCGGGTGGAAAAAATTCTTTGAAAGTACCTATTCCTCCTTGAAATTGCACTATTCGCAACCAATACATATTTTTAGAGAAAAATATATGATACAAGAATTGTTGAACTTAAGTAAGGAAAATAAAAAAATAATATTCATCTGTGGAGCAGCTCATTATCCATTTATTGATTATTCATTAAAGATGAATCAGTTTTTAATTCAATCCGAGGAGGTGATACCTGACTCTTACAAAACCGTGTTAGATGAAAATTATGACACAAAATTTGAACCCAACGATCTAGCCTCTCCAGGTTGGAATATAAGCGATATCCATCCACAATCTTTACATCTTCATACCGGTGATCTACCTTATCAGTTAAACAAATTTATTGAGGATCCCCAATCATTTGATTTGTTAGAGGCGATTCGAAATCTATACTTTGAGTCAGAAAACACTTATCATTCGAAATTTGATGATAATGTTAGTCCAGCAAATTACAAAAGATTATTTCAATATCTAAGGAATATAAACAAATTAAAAGGAGAACTCATACCTGACCTATACAGTCTAGTCATTGCTGCAAAAGGCATGGTTGATGATGATTATGCCTATGAGGTATTTAGATATGCGATTGATTATAGATTTCGTCCTAATCCACAAAACAAATTGGATAGAGAAATTAAGTTGATACCAGACAAGGATCAGGATAATATAATTAAATTAGCATTCAGAAGAAGATATAAAAGACCAATCCTGAAGAAGTTCTATCAGGATAATGATAAAGACGAATTTGATCCTATTCCCGAGGAAAAATATCCTGGTCAATGGAGAGAGATTTGGGATGAATTATCAAAAAATGGATATGTTAGTTATCCTCCAGAAGATATTTTCATAGAAAAATATTTCAATTATCTGAGGAAGAGATTGAATGAAATCATAATGGAGGAGAGATCTACAACGATTCCTTTTCAATCCTCCCTGGAAGATGGTATAGATTGGAGGGCAACGACTCGGTACTTACACGAGAACAAGATTTATGTGAAACAATTGCCAAGAACGCAAAGCGAAATTGGTGCAATCGTTGTTCAATTTATTGAAGAAGAAAGACTAAGCATGGAGTATAACTACTATTCCTCCCTTTTTGCTGAACATGAACTGGAGAGTCATATTAGTGTGTTGACTACCAAGCCAGGTGATGAAATAATTGGACCTGGAATTACTAGAGTTAAATATGCTGCAATTGTCTCACAATTTCCTCCAAGTGGATGGCCGATACTAATTCCACAGACAATTGACGACTTTAAGATCAGATTGATCTACACTGCAATGCGAATGGCACTGACCAAGATAATAGGATATATTTCTGAGAAACCCCCTTCAATTGCTCAGATTAACTTTGCTTCGACGAATGGTTTTAGATTGATATATTTACCAATGGGACAACTAACAAAATCTTCTTTACATCGCTTGAGAACAATGCATTTATTAGCGGATAGGTCCCTTAGGGATATAGCACGTGAATATATCGGATTTTAGGAGGAATGAAAAATTAATCGGAGAAAACTTCAACAATTGGCAAAAAGCAATAATGTCTCGATTGAGTTATTGGATAATCTGCTCACATGGTTTCCAGAAGATGATATTCTCAATACACTGAAAATGCGCCCCAATCAATTGGAAAAAACAGTAAGAGTAAACTTACTAAAAGGGACCCGTGAAAAAATTCAACAGAACCTAAAACTGGAAAATATCAACTCTAAATATTTGAGAGAATTAGATGAGGGATTGATCATTCTTTCCAATAAGGCCAAAATTGGGAGTACACAAGCCTATCTAAATGGGGAGATAATGCCCCAGGGGCTAGGGTCAATGCTTACAGTTGATGCTCTGGATCCAAAACCAGGAGATAGAGTATTGGATATGGCTTCAGCACCTGGTGGAAAAGCAACTTTCATTGGAGAGAGATTGAAGGGAGAAGGATTAATTATTGCCAATGATATATCCCATAGTCGTATTCTTTCACTGAGGAATAATCTAGCCCGTCATGGGATCGAGAATGTAGTTATCTCTAACAAAAATGCAGTTGATCTAAAAATCAAAAAATTTGATAAAATATTATTGGATGCTCCATGCACAGGAGAAGGCTTGATTGTTTCCCAACCCTCACGTAGACTATCCAGAACTGTTAGAAATAGTTATGATATGCAAAAAGTGCAAATTCAATTGCTTAAACACGCTATCAAATTATTGAAACCAAAGGGGCAGTTGGTGTATTCTACCTGTTCACTCTCCCCAATAGAGAATGAAATGGTAATCCAAACAGTATTAGATAGAGTAAAATTAGTGAAGATTGAAATAATTGGTGACGAGGGAATGCCAGATTTAGATCCCTCTCTCAGATACGCCAAGAGACTACTGCCATCAAAATACAAATGTGATGGATTTTTTATCACAAAAATGAGGAAGTTAAATGATTAAAATCTCAGGATCAGAAGTTAAGGAATTGATTTCCTCATTATTTAATATTGATATTAAAATCCAAAAATTCAACTTTTATCTAATAGGATCTAACAAATCGGAATTCAGACTAATTTCATATTCAAAGAATGATTTGGATGTGGATATTGACGAAATGTATTCAGTAGGTATACCAATAATCGAAAAAATCAATAAGCAATTCAATCTACTTCCTGGAATATTATCCTGTGTTATTGAATTACCTGCAATTAAGGTAAAAAAGGAAGAAGCATTGAAAATAAGTTATAATCTACCAATTAAAATCAATGCTGACAGTGGGACATACCTTATTCTTGATGAATTAGATAGAAGAATATCCTTGGGTGAATTACAGGACGGGATTTTCACACCAATTGTAGATTTAGGGCATTATCTCCGATCTGAAAAATAATTCTAAACTGAGATATGAGTATTTTCGGAGATGACTTCTCCTTCCTTAATGACATATTTAACTAGATTTTGACCAATTTTTGCACTGATCTCATCGAGTCCACTACCTTGAATCAAAACAAGATCGGCTGAATGTCCTTCTTCTAGTATACTGTACTCTGATCCCGTTATAGACTTGTAAGACCCCATGGTTGCAGCTTGAAACGCTTTTAATGGATCCATTCTATAGGTAAATACCGCCATTCTAATTGCTGTTTGCATTGAGACAATCCAGTTATTTGGATTAAAATCACTACCCAGTGCAATAGTAGCTTTTGTGTCCTTCCAATCTTTTGGTTTGTTGTCAGTGAATAATCCGATGGGTGCAAGTGGCATGAATGTTCCCACCGTCCCTGTTTTTTCAAACACCTCAAAATCCTCTCTATTTGCTAATAGTAAATGATCTGCACTCAATGAATTGTATTTTTCAGCAGCAATTTTACCAATTCCTGTATATTCCAATTCCTCTGCATGCACCCTAATAGGGAGCCCTAATGATAATGATCTCTTGAAAATTATTTCTGCTTCTTCCACAGTGAAAGCCCCTCTATCACAGAATACATCTGTCGTTGTGGCTAGTTTCTCCTTAGCAATAACAGGGAGCATATCATCTAGTATTTCATTAACATATTCCTCTCTTGTTTTTTCTGGTGGCACTACATGTGCCGCACCGAATGTGGGAACAACTTCGATAGGATGTTCATGATTAAGTTCATTAATAATTCTCAACTGCCTTATTTCATCATGTGTAGTTAAACCATAGCCTGTTTTGACCTCAACCATTAGACTTCCATGAGATAGCATGACGTCCAATCGTTCTCTCAATGATTCCTTTAATTCAGAGTCGGATGCTTGTCTAGTTGCTTGAACTGTCTTTTTGATCCCCCCTCCCTGGGCTAAGATCTGACTGTAACTCATTCCTTGTAATTTAAGAGATAGTTCAAAAAATCGATCACCCCCAAAAATTGCATGTGTATGTGCATCATTGAACCCATGTGATGCTATCATCCCTTTTCCAGAAATAGCATCGTTTGTTATAGTGCTATCATTTTTAATTATTTCAGAAATTTTTCCCTCTTCAATTTCTATCGTTAAAGGACCCTTATGGAACTCATTACCATCAAAAAGTCCGAATAACTCTTCAATTCTCATAATTTAGAAAATTAAGCAAATAAAAAATGGATAGTCCCCTTTCCTTAGTTTCTTGTTAAGGATTCTTAAAAAAAGTATTCAAGTACCGAGTATTTTGGTTAATGGTTCTGCATTATCTCTGATTGTATTCAAGGTAAGTCCGATTGCATGGATCTCCTTAGAAGCTCCAATAAGAATATGTTCTCCTGCAGAGGCCAATATAGTGAATCCCATTTCTCCTCTTATTAACATGGTTTCTAATTCTCCATGGGCCATACGTGAGGTTACCATCTCACCGGTAGCAATAACCGCTGCAGAAATTGCTGATAACAAATCAGGGTCGCCTGCTTGCACAAAAAATGCAAGGTGTAGACCTTCAGTTGTAACTATACCAAGAGCTTCCAATTCACATTGTCTTGAAATTGTAGTTAGTAATTTTACTAGTTCCTGCTTCTGCTTTTGACTTATTTCAGATGACATTATAAGTATTTTATACCAAATATTCCTTTAGTACTTTTGCTTATTAAAATAGCGGATATTTCATATTCGGACTTTTTTTAATCATTTTAGAAAAATAAAAAATATAATTTTATAATTTTAGAACTTTAATTAATCCAATATTTCCCTCAATATCCCAAATCTGCACATAGCTGCCAACTTTTACCCTATCCAAAGGCAACATCTGAAGAGGAGTCCACTCAGGTAAATGTAAATCTAAACTACCCTTATTTGTCTCAACAGTACATGAATAAGGAATTTGATGTATTTTATCTTTCATATCAGTTAAGTTCTCTGGATCTAAATTGAGCAGAAATTGTTCTTTCTTATTGTAAGTAGTTGTACTTGATCTATAACTAGTGATTTTGCTTATTCTTCCGGTTAATATATTTGGTTCTATGAGCTTTGTAGTTAGGTTCACATCCAATCCATTATGCACTATATTCAGGACAGCATGGTTGTAACCACCATTGAATCTCCATAATTGTAAGAGAACGGCAGGTATGGTGTGATCTTTATCAATTGAGTAAACAATGAAATAATCCAGTGGAATGTTCTCACTCTCAAATTGGATAACATCGTTTTTTTCAAGGGTTGTAATAATTTTTAAGTTCAAATCTGGTATGAGGTCCATAATTATCGCCTAAAAGGGATTAGAAATATCGCATTTCTAACTGTAGCAAACATGTTTTGTAATTTACAACCATCAGG